>JBKKAI010000091.1:0-3928 GCA_046714815.1 Terriglobia bacterium
CGCAGCTTCCGCGGCGGCTTCAGCTTCGTCTTCTAGTGGCACAGGCATTCTTGCCTGTGCGCGGGTTTTCGAAGCTCCTTCCTGTGCTACGTCAACAACATACGGCCTGCTAAAAACAGTACAAATACTTCTGTTTTTGGTATTCGCTTTGGTTTTGATAAGATAGATTCTTAGGATTCAGCACGATAGCGGCTTGCAGGGAGGGTGAATCTTGGTAAGTGACTTGCTAATGAATGAGGCACCAGGGCGAGAAGCCCGTGAGGGCTGCTGGTCGAAGCCAGCCGCGATGTTTCGACGTGGGGTTTGGGGACTGCCCCCGATTTCGCAAGCGTAAGTCCGGGGGCAGCACGGTGCCGAACACATGAAGCGGGAATTCAGGCCGCGTTTCACGACGGTGCTCGTGGGTCTGCTCACGATTGCGCTTGCCGTGTTGGCTTGGATCAACTTCAACCAGCAGCTCAAATTTCAACCTCCCCAGGATGGCGTCGCCTGGCAGGACCGCGGCGGTGTTGCCGGCAATGCCGTAATCGCCATGCACGTGGAGCCGGGCGGGCCGGCGGCGCGGGCTGGTATCCGCGAAGGCGACCGGCTGACGGAAGTCAACGGCGTGGCTATCCCCAAGGCCGTGCGCCTCACCCGCGTGCTGTACCAGGTGGGAAGTTGGGGCACGGCGGAATACGCGCTGGTGCGCGGCGAGACGGCCATCACTGCCCGCGTGATTCCCGAGCCCCAGAACAACCGCGGCTCGATCGTGCGCTACCTGCAGGTGGTGGCGCTGATGTACCTGGCGATCGGCCTGTTCGTGATGGTACGGCGCACGAATGGGCCGCGGGCGCTGCACTTTTACCTGTTTTGCCTGGCTTCGTTCGTCCTCTACTTCTTCCGGTACACCGGGAAGCTGAACAACTTCGACTGGACGATCTACTGGTCCAACGTAGTGGCGACTCTGCTGCAGCCGGCGCTGTTCCTGCACTTTGCGCTGGTGTTCCCCGAGCCGGGACCGTGGGTGCGCCGGCGCCGCTCGCTGCTGCCGCTGGTGTACCTGCCGGCTGCGCTGCTGCTGCTGGCGCAGGTGGGCGTGGCCAGCGGCGCGCTCGAGGTGGACCGGCCGATCCTGACGGTGCGCTGGTGGCTGGACCGCCTGGCCTACCTGCACCTGGGGGCCCTGTTCCTGGGCGGCGCCGCCGTTCTGCATCACACCTACCGGCGCGCGGACACGCCGCTGCTGCGCCAGCAGATGAAGTGGATCACGCGCGGCGTGATCCTGGGCGTGGCGCCCTTCACCGCCTTTTACATCCTGCCCTACCTGGCGGGCGTGGTCCCCGGCCCGTGGATGAAGCTGTCGGCCCTTTCGCTGCTGTTCATTCCGCTGACGTTCGGCTATGCCATCGTGCGCTACCGGCTGATGGACGTGGACATCCTGTTCCGGCGCGGAGCGGCTTATACGCTGGCCACCGCGGCGCTGGTCGGCGTGTACTTCACCGCCGTGGCGTTGGCCGGCTCGCTGTTCGCCTCGCGGCTGCCGTCAGCGGGCGCCATCGGTTTCGTGATCGCCGTCGTGGCCAGCGCCTTCCTGTTCCAGCCGCTGCGCCCCGGCATCCAGGACCGTCTGGACCGTTACTTTTACCGCGACCGTTACGACTACCGCCGGACGCTGGTGGAGTTCGGCCGCGAGCTGAGCACCGGCACCAACCTGGAGGCGATGCTCCAGGCGGCAGCCGACCGGCTTTCGCGCACGCTCACTGTGGACCGGGTGGCCATCTTCCTGGTGGGTCCTGAAGGCGCGGCGGATCTCTCGCATTCGGTGGGTGTTTCGTTTCACGGGACGCTCGACCTGAGTTTCCTCGACACAGACCGCCGCGAGCTTGCCCGCGGGCGTCTGTTCTTTGAGAACACCCGCCACACTCCCGGCGAAAGCCCGAGCGCGAGCGCCACCATCGAGCAGCTCGACCTGCACTACTACATCGCCTGCCGCTCGCGGGGCCGCACGGTGGGTTTCCTGGGGCTGGGCCGGACCGCCGAAAATGATTTTCTTTCGAGCGAGGACGTGGCCCTGGTGGAGATGCTGGCCGGCTCGCTGGGCGCCGCCATCGAGAACGGGCGCTTGTACAGCAGCCTGGAGCGCAAAGCGGCCGAGTATGAGCGTCTGAAGGAATTCAACGAGAACATCGTCGAGTCCATCAGCATGGGCGTGCTGGCGCTGGACCTCGAGGACCGCATCGAGAGCTGCAACACGCAGCTCGAATTGATGTACGGCATCTCGCGCGATGAAGCTTACGGGCGCACGATTGACCGGGTGTTCCCGCCGGAGCTGGTGCGGGAATTGATCCGCTTCCGCGGCGACGGCGGCATCCACAACCTTTACAAGCACGCCGTGCGCACGCCCTCCGGCGAAGAGCGCCTGCTGAACATCGCGGTGGCGCCGCTGGTCAGCAAGGACTTCGAGCTGATCGGCCGCCTGCTGATCTTCGATGACGTCACCGAGCGGGTGGATCTCGAGCGCCAGCTCACCCAGGCCGAAAAAATGAGCTCGGTGGGGCTGATGGCCGCCGGCGTGGCCCACGAGGTCAACACGCCGCTGGCCGTCATCTCCAGCTATGCCCAGATGCTCTCCAAGCAGATTCCGGCCGGCGACCCGCGATGGAAACTGCTGGACAAGATCATCAAGTCCACTTTCCGCGCCTCGGAGATTGTGAACAACCTGCTGAATTTCTCGCGCACCGGCGATGCGGAGATGGCGCCGGTGGACTTGAACCGCGCGATCACCGAAACCCTGGCGCTGCTCGATCATTCGCTGCGCACCAGCCGCGCCACCGTGGATCTGCAACTGGCCGAGGACCCGGCCGGCCCGCCGATTGTGCAGGGCAATGCCGGCAAGCTCCAGCAGGTTTTCATGAACCTGTTTCTGAACGCGCGCGATGCCATGCCCCAGGGCGGGCGTCTGCGGATCTCGACGGAGGTTTCCGAGGCGGCCATCCGCGTGGAAGTCGCCGACACCGGCCAGGGCATCGCGCGGCATCACCTCGAGCGCATTTACGACCCGTTCTTTACCACCAAGGCGCCCCGCGGCGGCAGCGGCGGCGCTTCCCGCTCGGGCACCGGGCTGGGTCTCTCGGTCACTTACGGCATCCTCCAGGAGCATTCGGCGAAGATCCGCGCGGAGAGCAGCGAGGGATCCGGGACCACGTTCGTCCTGGAGTTTCCCCGCCTGCGGCGCGCGGTGGGCGTTTAGCATATCCAAAGCAGGCAGTCACGATTCAGTAGCCGGCGCAAGAGTGGGCGACAAACATGGCTGAAGGAAAAATTCTCATCATTGACGACGAGCCCGAAGTCCGCGAAAGCCTGGAAACTCTGCTGAGCATGGAGGGTTTCGAGGTGGGCGCCGCCGGCAGTGGCGATTCCGGCCTGAGGCTCATCGAGCGCCGCGCCTACGACCTGGTCCTGCTCGATGTGGCCCTGCCCGACCTTCCCGGCCTCGAGGTGCTGCGGGAGATTCGCCGCCTCGATCCCAATCTGCCGGTTCTGATGATTACCGCCTTCGGCTCGGTGGAAAACGCCGTGGCGGCCATGCGCGCCGGCGCCCGCAACTACCTCAGCAAGCCCTGGGACAACGATCAGCTCCTGATGGAAATCCGCAATATCATCAACACCCGCCGCCTGGAGACCGAGAACGTCCAGCTCAAGCGCGCCCTGAAGGAGCGTTACAGCTTCCCCAACATCGTGGGGAAGAGCGAGCGGATGCTGAAGATCTTCGACATGGTGGAACAGGTCGCTCCCAGCCGCTCGACGGCGCTGCTGTTCGGCGAGAGCGGCACCGGAAAAGAGCTGATCGCCAAGGCCATCCACGCCACCTCGCCGCGCGCCGACCGGCCATTCGTCCCGGTCAATACCGGAAGCATGCCGGTGGACCTGTTGGAGAGCCTGCTGT
>JBKKAI010000092.1:0-3288 GCA_046714815.1 Terriglobia bacterium
AGAGAACTCTCACCGCGGCGGCGACGTGGCCGGCCGCTAGCAGGCCTCGGTCGGCCACCAGCAGCGACCGCCGGAAGCCGAGCTCGCGCGCCACCTCGCCGAGCCGCGCCAGCGCGCCCGCGCCGAAGATCACCCGCGTCCGCGACTGAAAATCAAATGCCTGCATGCCTCGTCAGTAAAGCCAATCAGGGTGGGACAGGCATTGCCTGTCACCGGCCCACAGGACCGGCCGGCCAGCGCACAGGCAGGAATGCCTGTGCCACCTGCGCGCGGCCTCTCCGTGAAAATTCACCGGAACCTTCTCAATCACCATCCAGTGTGTTCAGCAGGCCGGAAACGGCGTGCTTGAGCCCTGGCAGGTCGTTCTGTACGATTTGCCAGATCCTGTCCAGGTCAATCCCGAGATAGTCGTGAACCAGCACGTTCCGAAACGCCGAAATCCGCCGCCACTCCACATCCGCTGCCTTACCCTTCAGATCATCGGAAAGCCGCTGCGTGGCCTCACTCAGAGTTTGAAAGTTTCTCAGCGTGGCATCCTGCATCATTGGTGATGCGATGAAAGCGCCGCGCCCTTCTGCGGTGTTCTCTTCGATGCGCCGGATACACTCGATGATGTGGCGGAGGTACACGGCATCCGCTTTCATAATGGGACGGCTTCGCTGAGAACATAGGGGCGGAGGTCCGGGTTGAGCGCTCTTTCCGTGACAATCTGGACCCGGCGACCGAGAAGTTCTTCCAAATCAAGAATCAGACCGGCGGGAAACCAGGAACTCGTCGTAGGACCGACATCAATGAGCAAATCAATATCGCTGTCCGGCCGGGCCTCGCCGCGGGCCACCGAGCCGAAGACACGGATGTTGCGCGCGCCGTGTTTCTGCGCGATGCGCTCAATCGCCGCTCCTTTTTCGTGTCGAAGTTGCTCGAGCGTCATACGCTTACTTTTTTTCGGCGAGGGCGAACAACTGGTTGCGGTTGGTGAGGAACAGCGCGCCGTTGGCGGGCACCGGGGTGGAATACACCGAGCTGCCCATGTTCATCTCCGCCAGGAGCTTCAGCTCTTTGCCCGCCTGGAAGACGGCCACGTCGCCGTCTTCGTCGCCCAGATAGACGCGGCCGTCCACCACGATCGGCGAGCCCCAGATGGCCGCCAGCATGTCGTGCACCCACATCACCTTTCCGGTTTTGGCGTCCAGGCAGTGCAGAAAGCCGCTGAAGTCGGAGTAATAGACCAGGCCTTCGTGCACCGCCGCGGTGGAGATCGAGCGCCGGATCTTGTCGTAGTGCCAGACGAGTCCGGACTTGGTGATGTCGCCGCGCTTGGTGGGATCAATACAGTAAAGATGCCCCACGCCCTCGCCGTGCTCCGGGTCCTGCCCGTTGGCGAGAAAAACGCGGTCCTCGTACAGCACCGGAGTGGCGATCACCTCGTTGCGGGTCTTGGGCCAGACGGAATCCTTGGGGTTGGTATCAAACTCCCACAGCTTTTTCCCGGTGAGGGCTTCGTAGCCGCGCACCCAGCCGTCGCCCTGCGCCATCACCACCTGGTCCACGCCGCCGAGCTTGCCCACCGCGGGGGTGGACCACTGGCCGTGCAGAATGCGCTCGCCGGGCGAGGCATCTTCCCAGACCAGCTTTCCAGTCTTTTTGTTCAACGCGACGATGGCCGGCGCCTTCGGTGACGGGATGTTGACGTGGCTTTCATCCTGGCCATTCGACGTGCTCACATAGATAAGGTCGCCGAACGATACGGGAGAAGAATTGGAGAGGTTGTGCGGGAATGAGCCGACCTCCTCCATCATGTCGAACTTCCAGACGATGTCGGCGTCCTTTTCGGCCTTGAACTTCTCGGTGGTGAAAGGGCCGTCGTTTTAACCGTCGCGGAAGCCCTGGGTATCAACGCAGACGACTTCGCTGCGGTTGGTAACGTACCACAGGCGGTCGCCCTCCACCAGCGGCGATGACGCCACGCCCTGGAAAGGCCAGTCGTTGACGCGGCCGGCGGCCAGCTTTTCCGACGTGGCCTGCCACATGAATTCGCCGTCGGACTCGCGGAAAGCTATCAGCACGCCGCGGTCACCGGGCTGCTCGGTGTCGCGCAGGCCCTCGTTGTTGGTGCCGACAAAAACCATGCCGCCCGAGACAACCGGATTGCCGTAGGTCTGCGAGCCCAGCGCGGCGACCCACTTGACGTTGGTTTTCTTAGTCACGTCCCATTTGGTGGGTGCGCCTTTCATCTTCGAAACCATGTTGCGGTCGGGCGTTCCGCCCCACATCGGCCAGTCGCCGGTGCCCGGATCGGAAGCGAAGGCGGGCGCCAGATCAGGCGATGCCAGCAGGCAGAGGAAGGCGAGGGCGGCGGCCAGCGCGCCGCAGAACCAGCGAAACAGAAGTGAGCGATTGCGTCGGGGTTTCATCATCATGGATTCGGTGTGACCTTTACGTTATCGAAAGAAATCTCGAACGGCGCGTCGGCGTAGATGCCCGGGCTGCCCTGGCGGTTGGCCAGCGGGTCCACACGCTCGATGCTCCAGCGTTCAGGCTCGGCTTCGGCCGCGGGCCAGGCCTTGCCGCGGGCGCGCACCTTGCCGTCGGGCAGGTTCTCCACTTGCAGTTTCACGCGGTACCAGGTTTCCGCCTTCCAGGGGAAGGGGGCCGTCACGGTACGCGCCGTCTCCGGCTGCCACGACTGGAGCTCGATCCGCTGATGGTTGCCGAACAGGATCAGAGCATGACGCTGCGCCACCACGCCGGCGTCGCCCATCTGGCGGCGCTTTTCCACGGCCCGCACGTCGGCCACCACAGTGTAGTTCGACAGATTCGACGCGCCGATGAAGGCTCGAGCCCGCTTGGTAAACGGATTGTCGGCCAGCTTAACCAGCACCTTGTTGGCGGCGTTCCCGCCGGCGGGGGCCGGATCGGCGCGCACCTGGAATTTGCCGGTGGCGTTGACCCAGTGCGGCGGTACGATATCTTTCGGCAGCGAGTCGAAATCGGCGGCCAGCGGCAGCGGCGGGATCACGCGCACGCGCGCCGCGCCGCTCAGGCCGCCGACGCTCGCCTTGACGAGGCCGGCCTGCGCGCCGCCGTCGGCGGCGGCGGTGAACTGTCCATCCTGAATCGTGCCTTTGAGTTGATCGAGCGTCCAGGCGGCTTTTTCCTCGCCGATCTGGCGCCCGTTCCGGTCAAACACCCGCGCGCGCAGCCGCACGCTCTCGCCCGGCTTCAGCACCAACTCGGTGGGCGACACCTGCACGTGCGCCGCAGTCCCGGGCGACGGCGGGCCGGCGG
>JBKKAI010000093.1:0-3075 GCA_046714815.1 Terriglobia bacterium
GTTCTTGAACGCCTTCAACAACATCAACTTCCTGCTGGGCGCGGCCGGTAACGAAGTCAACGCCCAGGACATCGGCGCCGCCTTCGGCCAGATCACCGACGCCTACCGCGACATCACCGTTTCCGGCACCAACGACCCCGGCGGGAGGCTGATCGAGTTCATGCTGCGGTTCCGGTTCTGAAGCGGCGGCAAAGGGCCAAACCGCGAGGCACAGCGCGGCCCGACCCCAGCAAAAATGCGGCTGCGCACAGCCGGGCGGCGGTCCTTCCCTTCTCTCATTCGTGACTCCACGCCGGTTTATCCCATCGCATTCAGATGGCTGCTTAATTTAGTTCAGATTGACAACACCAGAGCGTGGCTGTATCTTCGCCGCAACAAGGGGCAGGGTTTAACCAATAGGGTTCAGGACGACGTTGTCCAGGCACCGTTGGAACGGTGTGAAGGCTTATCCATTTTTGGAGCGGGTGCTGAAGGCCTGAAGACTCGCTCACTTATCGGCGCGACCTGGTCGATGTTGGCCATGTCCGCCTGCGTGCTTGACAGCCTGGCCGGTCGGTGGGAAGATTCATGGCAAAGCGCCAGGGCGCGACAGGCAAGCGGAGGTTTTCACCATGCTGAGAAATTGTTCGGGACTCGCGGTCGTCCTCGTTGTCATACACCTTCTTGCCGGCCCGGTGGCTGCGCAGTACACAACGGCCAGCCTCAGCGGCATTGTTCGTGACGCCACCGGATCGGTGGTGCCGGAAGCGACGGTCGCTGTTCGCAACACAGAAAGCGGATTTGCGCAAAGCGTCAAGACGGATGAGGAAGGAACGTTCCTTTTCTCGCGCCTGCCGATTGGGAACTACGAATTACGCGTCGAGAAGCAGGGTTTCTCGACCTACGTGCAGGCAGGCATCCGTTTGTCAGTGGACCGCGTGGCGACACAGACCGTCGTCCTCCAGGTCGGGCAGGTGACCGAGCAGGTCACGGTGCAGGCCGAAGCCGAACTTGTCAGCACCAGAACGGCGACCGCGGGCCAGCTCGTCAACGAGTTGCAAATTGTCGAGCTGCCGTTGAATGGCCGCCGCCCGGAGCGGCTCATCTACCTGGCGGCGGGCACGGTGGATCTCGGCCGCAACGCATGCCGTATCTGCGGCCATGGCGGAGTTTACCCAGGTGAAGAGACCGCCGGAGTGAACGGCGCCGGCATGGGCCAAGTCAATTTCCAGCTCGACGCCACCAGCCACAACGACACCTACTTGAACGCCAGTCTTCCGTTCCCGCACCCCGACTCCGTGCAGGAATTCAATCTGCAATCGAGCAATTTTACGGCGGAGTACGGCAACGCGGGCGGCGGCGTGGTCAACATCGTGACGCGCTCGGGCACCAACAATATTCATGGCACGCTTTTTCATTTCCTCCGCAACGGCGCGTTGAACGCTCGCCAGTTCTTCGCGCCCACGCAGGACAAGCTGAAGCGCAACCAGTTCGGCGGCAGCTTCGGCGGACCGATCGTGCGCGACAAGCTCTTTTTCTTTGGCACATTCCAGGGCACGCGTGTCCGGAACACGCCGGCGGGCATCATCTCATTCGTTCCGACGGCGGCCCAGCGCCGCGGCGATTTCTCCAGCGTCTCCACGAGGCTCGTGGATCCGGTCACACGCGAGACGCTCGCCAACAACCAGATTCCCGCGGCGCGAATCAACCGCGTGTCGGCTTACTTTCTCGAGCGTATTCCGCTGCCTAACGGCCCCGGAAACCAGGTGTCATTCCCCGGCCAGCCGCTGGCCGAGAACGAAAACCAGTTCATGGTGAAGTCCGACTACGTGCTTAGCCGGCACCAGATCAGCGGCCGTTACTTCTTCACCGATTACGACCGGCCCGCGGGCATTCCCGGCGCCAATGAAAACATCCTGACCGCGCGCGGGGGCAACGCTGTCCGCGTTCAGAACATTTCGATCAGTCACACCGTCACGCTTTCGCCGGCTCTGCTGATCAACAGCACCTTCGGGTTGAACCGGCAGCGCGGCGGGTCGCTCTCGGGCGCGCCCTTCAGCTTCCGCGAAGCCGGCGCCAACATCTTCGGGCCACAGGACACCAAGCTGAAGGCGCCGCCGGCGCTGAACGTTACCGCCAGCGGCTTTTTCGGAATCGGTACCAGCCATAAAGGCGACTTCGACCGCGGTGATTTCACGGTTCGCGAGCTGGTCACCCACGTCAAGGGCGGCCACGAACTCCGCTACGGCGGAGAGGCGGTCCGTGTTTCGAATCACATCATCAACACCTTTCAGACGATGGGGAATTACACGTTCAACGGCCAGCTTTCCGGCAACGCGCTTGCCGACTTTCTTTTTGGCCGCGCCTCGGAATTTCGACAGGGCGGCGGCGAGTTCAAGTACTTGAAAGGCACCCGCTGGGGCGCCTTCCTGCAGGACAACTGGCGCGTCAACGAGCGACTCATGCTGAACCTGGGAGTCCGCTGGGATCCTTACCTTCCTTATTACGATCGGGAGGGCCGTGTGATCTGCTTCCAGCCGCTGTCCGGCCGCCGTTCGCAGCGTTATCCGAACGCTCCCGTGGGAATGCTCTACGGTGGCGACAACGCCGATGCCGGATGCCCGCAGGGCGGAAGCGAGCCGAATTGGGGCAACATCGGTCCACGCCTCGGCGTCGCGTACCGGCTGACCGCTGACGGCAAGACCAGCCTGCGCACGGGCGTCGGCTTTTACTACACGCCGATTCAGACCAGCAACATGAACCCCTATACGAACGTCGCGCCGTTCGCGGGCACTTTCACGCTGAACGATGTCGCCTTCGAAGATCCCTACGGAAGCAAAGGCGTGGCCAATCCGTTTCCGAAGAACTATGGCCCCGACATTCCAGGCCCGGACTTCGTTTTCGAGCCGCTCAATGACATTCGCGCGTATTTCGCGCCCGACTATCGCATTCCGCAGCTCATCACCTGGAGCTTCCGCCTGGAGCGCCAGTTCGGAAAGGATTGGGTCGGCAGCGTCGCGTATTTGGGCAACAAGGGCTCCTTCTTCCAAATCACGCTGGATGAGAACCCCGCGATTTTTGCGCCCGGTGCGACAG
>JBKKAI010000094.1:0-5115 GCA_046714815.1 Terriglobia bacterium
GATTATCAATATCGAGAGCGCCGCCGGCAGTCCCGGCGCCGCCGCGCGCCGCGGCTCCTTCCACCACACGCATGATGAACTGCGGGCGGGGAATTCTTTTGTCCCGCTCGAGCCCCTGACGAAATTGGTGAAGGCCTTGCTGCTGCGCCGGGTTCGCCAGCGCTGTGCCGACATAGACGATCGCCGAGCGGCGTTTGCCGGCCAGCGCCGATTGCGCCGTCTCGAACGCGCGCGGCAGGTCGGCCACGGTGTCGGAGGGGCGCAATTGCGCCAGCGCGCGCCGCACCGCCGCGCGGTTCTCGGTGAAGGCCACGGCCGGCGAGGCATCGGCTTCGGCGCGCAGAAGCAGCACGCGGTCGCCCGGCGGCAGCCGGTCCACCACTCGCCGCGCTTCGGCTTGGATGCGCTCCATCCAGGGCGTCTCGCCCGGCGGCCGCGCCTGCGCCCAGATCGAGGTATCCACCACGAGCGCCACGTGGCGGGGCTCGGCTCTTTCCGCGCCCCAGCGCGGGTTCGCCAGAGCCAGGATCGCCAGCAGCAGGAACAGGAGCTGCGCCACCAACGACCAGGGCTCGCGAATGCGGCGGCGACGCCGCGACGGCGCGTGCGCCTCCAGGCTCTGCCAGAAGCGCAGCGTCGAGACGCGCTTGTGCCGCGGCCGTTGGTGGATGAGGTACAGCCACACCGCGCCGGCCGCCGCCCCCGACAACAGGGCGGTGAATTCCAGCGGCGTCAACGAGAGCCAGTTCATTCCGGCGCTCCGCCGTTGCGCAGCCGGTTCATGCCAGCACCCCGTCATGGCGCAGCGAGCCGAGGATGAACTCCTGGTACGGGATGCCGGTGAGCGCCCGCGCGTAGCGCCCGCCGTTGCGCACCGCAAGGCGCTGCAGGCCGTCGGAGAATTCCAGGAACGCGCGCTCGTAAGCGTCGGCGGCGGCCGGCGAGCAGTGTACGGTGCGGCGGGCTTCTGTTTCCGAGTCCTCCAGGTCCAGTTCGCCCAGATCCGCGGGGCGCTGTTCCGCGGGGGTGTGCACCTGCAGCAGGATGAAGTCGTGGCCCGCCGAGCGCAGCATCTCGACGGCGCGGTCGCAGCCGCCGCCGTCGAAGAAATCGGAAATGACGATGACCTCGCCGCGCGATGTGAAATTGCCGAGAAATTGCTTCACCGCCGCGAGGAAGTTGGTGCGCCCGCCGCATGGGAGCGTGGCCAGATACTGGAGCACCGGAAAGAAGCGGTCGCGTCCGCCGGAGGCCGTCATCGGGCGGCCCATCTTCTCGGTAAACGGCGCCACCGCCACCGTGTCCAGGCGCAGCAGCGCCAGGTACGCGAAGGCCGCCGCCAGCCGCCGGGCATAAAGAAATTTTGACTCCACGGCCACTCCGCCGTCGCCGCCGCCGACGTCCATGGACTGGCTGTTGTCCAACAGGATCCGCACCGGAATGTGGTCTTCGGTCTGATAAATCTTCAGGAACAGCTTGCCGAAGCGCATGTAGGCGTTCCAGTCGAGAAAGCGCGGGTCGTCACCGAAGGTATAGCGGCGATAGTCGGCGAACTCGCGGCCGGGGCCGCGCTGCCGGGACCGGTGGTTGGCGCCGATGGTCCCGGAAAGGTGCTGGCGGCAGAGCAGCGAGAGCTGTTCGAGCGTCTGAAGAAACTCACGGTCGAGCATAGAGGAATTTTAACATTGACGATTTTGTCATTGACGATTGAACCCGATTGACCTTGCTTTCCAATCGTCAATGATAAAATCGTCAATGAGAAAATCCGGTCAGACAACTTTTCCCTCTGACCTGGTTTCTCTATTTCTTAACTGCCAACTCTTCACACTTCGACGCGATCTCGGTCAGGATGTCGTCGGGGGTGCGGCCGTCGGCCTGCGCGTCGAAGTTCAGGATGACGCGATGGCGCAGCGCCGGCAGCAGCATCGCCTGCACGTCCTCGACACTGGCGTTGAAACGGCCATCCATCAGTGCCCGGACCTTGCTGCCCAGCACCATGGTCTGCGCGCCCCGCGGTGAGCTGCCGTAGCGGATATATTTGCGGGCCAGCTCGGAGCCGTCGGGCCCTTCCGGGTGAGTGGCCAGCACCAGCCGCACGGCGTGCTCCTGGACATGGCGCGCCACCGGCACCTCGCGGGCGGCGCGGCGCATCTCGAGAATCTGCGGTCCGTTCAGCACCGGACTGGCGGCGTCCACCGAGGGCTGCGTGGTGCGGTCGAGGATGTCGTGCAGCTCCTCCCGTCCGGGGTAGGGCACGCGCAGCTTGAACAGAAAGCGGTCGAGCTGCGCTTCCGGCAGCGGATACGTTCCTTCCATCTCCAGCGGGTTCTGCGTGGCCATCACGAAGAACGGCTCTTCGAGTTGGTGGCTGGTGCGCGCGACGGTGACCTGTTTTTCCTGCATCGCTTCGAGCAGCGCCGACTGCGTCTTGGGTGTCGCGCGGTTGATCTCGTCGGCCAGCAGCAGGTGAGTGAAAACCGGGCCCGGCTGGAAATCCAGGACTTTTTTTCCGTCGCCGCTTTCCTGCACCACCGCCGTGCCGATGATGTCGGCGGGCATCAGATCGGGCGTGAACTGGATGCGCGAATACTTCAGGGCCACGGCCTGCGCCAGCGTGCGCACCAGCATGGTCTTTCCCAGGCCGGGCACACCTTCGAGCAACACATGCCCGCCGGCCAGCAGCGCCACCAGCACGCCCTCCACCACCTGCTCCTGCCCGACGATGACGCGGGAGATTTCGCGCCGGACCTCCGCCATTTTTTCGGCCAACTGTTCGATCCGTTGTTCGGTTTGTGGCATGGGAACTTCCTGTTGGAACGAGCGGGATCGGCGGGCTATTTACGCTCCCCGGGGGATTGGGCGAAGTACCTCTGCAGGTAGTGGCGATAGCGCTGCGGCACGCTCTCCTGCTCGGCGCCCTGGACGCGGGCGCCGGTGGGAGCTTTCACCTGGCGCGCGGCGGTTTTGACGGCGCCGTCGCCGGGGCGCGCGCGCACTTGCGCTTCGCCGGTGAACTGGTGTGTCTGGAGGCCCACGCGGTCGGGCGAATGAGCGCCGCCCGGCAGCGGGCTTTCAGCCGCGCCAGCGTTTTCCGAGCCGGGCTGCTGGCCCACGCCCGTGCCGGCCTTCTGCTGGCCGGCCTGCTGCGAGCCGGAAGCCGCCTGCACCGGCGACTCGTTGCCCTGCTCATTTCCCTTGCCGGGCTGCGGCGACTGGTTGGCCGGGTTGCCGGGCGTGTTGCCGGCATTGGCCCCCGCCTGCGACTGGTTGCGCGCCGCGTCGGAAGCCCTCTGGCCGTTTTGCTGGGATTGCGCCTGCTGGCCGCCGGTGGCCCTCGACAAAAGGTTTTTCAGCGCCTGCATCACCGAGCGAGCCAGAGACTGGGCGCGGTTGCCGGCGCCCTGGGATTGCTGGCCTTCCGATTCGCTTCCGGCCTGGTTCTGGCCACTCTGGTTCTGGTTCGCGGAATTCTGCCCGCGCGGGTCGCGCTGCTGCCCCTGGCTGCCGCCGTCCTGCTCGGCGCCTTCACTGGAGGAATCTTCGCGCTGCTGGCCGTCTTCGGCGCCGGCGCCGCCCTGCTTGTTGCCTTTGCGGGCCGGGCCGTCCGACGCGGAATCCTTGTCCTGCTCCGACGGCGTGTCTTGTTCCTGTCCGGAGGAGGCCTGCTCGCCCGCCAGTCCCTGACGCTGGCCCGGGCGCGATTCGCCGTCCGCGGTTCCGCCGCGCGCATCGGCTGCCTGCTGGCGCCCGTCATCGCCTCCGGCGCGCGAATCGCCGCGGCCCGGCTCGACGCCGGCCTGCGCCTTCGCGCTCTGCTGGCTCCGCTCCATGGCGTGCGCGATCGGCGAAATCATCGCCTTGATGATGGGGGTCTGCGCCGCCTTGAGGACCACGGCGGTCAGCGGGGCGTCGTACCGCAGGCGATAGGCGAACAACGCCGCCACCACCAGCAAGAGCGCGGCCGCGCGGCGCGCGCCGTCCGGCACGGCCATGGGGAACAGCGTGGGGATGTCGAGCTTCGCCAGCCGCTCGAGCGCGTCCTCGCGCTGCAGGCGCAGCAGGCCGGCGGGCTCGCGAACTTCCGAAAAGTAGTAGGCCGTGGAGAGGCGGTCTTTTAGCGCAGCGGCGCGATCCAGTTGGACGGCGGCTTCGTAGGGCGAGAGGCGGCGGCTCCGAACGCGCCACCTGACCCATCCCAGCGCCCCGGCCACCAGCGCCACGGCCGCGGCAGGCGCCCATCCCAGCCTCGGGCTGATCGCCGCGCCTGCCAGCAGCAACAGCAGGACGGCGCAAACCGGCCGTACCAGTTCGCGCAGGAAGAGGTTCAGGGAACATCGCTTCTGAACAACCTTGAGTGCCTCAGCAAGTCTAGCCAGTTCCGCCAAATGCTCTTTCCTTTCCGCGCTGGCCGCCCTCATTCCGAGCCGCCTTTGGCGAAGCGGCAAGGGGCCTTTCAGGGCAACAGGTGCGTACTTTGCGCCGACTGTTTGGACGCATCATACCTCAGAACGGCGGGCAATTCGACGGCCATGACGTTATGCGAGGATTTGAACCAGGAATGCCAACTTCTCGCCCTTTTCCGCCCTTTCGCCGGCATTACCGCCCCTGCTCCAACAGTTCCACCGCCCGCTGCACCTGCGGATCACTGGAGGCCGCCACTTCGTCGCCGCGCGCGACCCCGAACGCCAGGTTGAACATTTCGGTCTTTAGCCGTGTGCGGATGTAGTTTCGATTCTCCGACCACAACTTTTCATTGACGGGGACCTGCTGCTCGCCGAGAAAGCCGCGGAACTCGTCGAGCAGCTCCGCGGTGATTTCCATGTCCGCTGGCACCGCGCGGCCGGTGGCGCGCAGGCGCCTCGCGAATTCGAGAAACACGGTGCGGTTTTCGAGGAAGGCCTGGTAATCCGTATAGCCGCGGGGGGCCACCGGCACATCCGGCGTGATGCCGCCCTGGGCGTTGCGCGTCCGCTCGATCGAGCGGCCCGATGGGGTGAAATAGAAAGCGGTGGCCAACGCCAGGCCGGCGCCGTGGCTCAGCGAGTAGACGCCCTGCACGGTGCCCTTGCCGAACGTGGTTTCCCCGACCAGCCGGGCGCGGCGATGGTCCTGCAA
>JBKKAI010000095.1:0-10096 GCA_046714815.1 Terriglobia bacterium
CTGTCGCTGGCTGTGTATGCAAACACGCTGGGTCACGGTTTTGTTTATGACGCCTTCCTTTGGGTGGTGGATCAGCCGGCGATCCGCAGCCTGAGAAACGCCGGGGACTTTTTCACCTCCGGCCAGATTCTGAATCGAGTCTATCGTCCGCTGGCGCTCCTTTCCTTCAGCCTGGACTATGCGCTGGCTGGACTCCGGCCCTGGTTTTATCACGCCGGGAATATTCTGCTGCACGCGGGCGTAACGGTGCTGGTTTATCGGCTGCTCCGTCCGCTCGGGGCCGAAAAGGCCTGGCTGGCAGCGGCGTTCTTCGCCGTGCTTCCGGTGCACTCCGAGGTCGTGGCGAATGTCACTTCCCGCAGCGAGCTGCTCGCCACGCTGTTGGGTCTGCTGGCCATTTCACAGATCGGCCGTCCGGTTCTGGCCTGCGGGCTGCTGGTTCTTGCCCTGCTGGCAAAAGAGAGCGCCGCGGCCATGCCGGCTCTCGCGCCTTTGTTGTGGTGGCGGGTCCCGAACCGGCCGGCGCGGGCGCGCATGATCTACGGCGCCGTGGCTCTTGCCGCGGCAGTGGCGATCTATCTTGGCATTCGCGCCGGGGCACACTGCTGCGAGCTTTTCCCCCCGCAGTTCCTTTACGATTTGGACAATCCCCTGATTTTCACGGAGTTCTTCACCCGGCTGCGCACCGGCGTAATGATTCTTTCGCAGAACCTTGCGCTCTGTCTGGCGCCGCACCACCTTTCGGCCGACTATTCTTTCGCCCAGACAACGCTGGTCGCCGGCTGGATGGAGCCGCGTTTTCTGGCCTGGACGGCTTTGCTGGCGGCCGCCGTCGCGGGCGCCGCGCTCACGTCCCGCAGGCATCCTGATTTGGCTCGTGGAATGGCCTGGTTCCTGGTCGCCGCCGCTCCCGTCTCGAATATCCCGTTTCCAATCGGCACGGTGCGTGCAGAGCGGCTGCTCTACCTGCCTTCGGTGGGAACTTGCCTCATGACCGCCGAAGCGATTGCCTTCCTTTTGGTGACAAAGCGGCGTCGTTGGGCGGTTGGCCTTGCTGCCTTGCTCATTGCCGGCTACGGCGCGGCGACGGCCAGGCGCAACCTTGTCTGGCGGAGCCAGGAAACTTTGTTTACCGCGACTGTCACCGACGCACCGCACTCGGCCAAGGCCCACTTTGAGCTGGCAGCGTTCCGTATGCGCACCGGCAACTGTGCCGCGGCAGTTCCCAGCTACCGCCGCGCCATGGAGATCTATCCAGGGTTTACCCTGGAGCTGATGGGCCTGGCAGTCTGCCTGGAGAAAATAGGTGACGCATTCGGCGCCGAAGAGGTTTACCGCCGAATGTTGCGGGACAATCCGGCCGATCAAGGTCTCGCGCACGCGCTCATGCGCCTCTGCAATGCGCGCGGCGACTGGCGCTGCGTGGCACAAGTGATGCGGCGCCTGCTGGCCGCCAGTCCGGACGCCGCGAGCCAGCCCGACGCCTGGGTGGTGTTGGGGAATGCGCTGCTTCGTTCGGGCGCCCTGGACGATGCGGAGAATGCTTATCGCCGGGCCGCCAGCCTGGGACCGGCCCCGGTTGCCCACTTCAACCTGGCCGGCATCTTCGTGCGCCGGTCCCAGCCCGGGGAAGCTGTGAAGGAATACCAACTCGCTGAACAAGCGGGACTGCAGACAGAGGAGTTGTATCTGGACTGGGCATCGGCGCTGAGACGCGCCGGTGATGCCGCGGGGGCGCGCCGGATCGCAGCGCGGGGGCTGGAGCGCTTTCCGGCCTCGGCAAGCCTCTTGAAAATGCCCCGGTGAGTCGTCGTATCATAAGCTGGAGCGGAGACGATCTTGAGGAATGGCAAAGCCGCCGATTGAGATCGAACAACTGACCAAGGACTACCACGTCGGGTTCTGGCGCAAGCGGCCGCGGCGCGCGCTCGACAGCCTGACGCTGGATGTGGAAGAGGGGGAAGTCTTCGGTTTTCTGGGACCGAACGGCGCCGGCAAGACCACTACCATCAAGCTCCTCACCGGACTGATCTTTCCCACCTCGGGGGGCGCGCGGATTCTCGGGCGGCCAATCGAAGATGTGCGCATGCACCGGCAGATCGGCTACCTTCCGGAGCAACCCTACTTCTACGATTACCTCACAGCGCGCGAGTTGCTTGATTATCTGGCCCGCTTCTTCGGGTATGGCCCGGCCGAGAGACGCCAACGAGTCGAGCGCTTCCTGGGAACTGTAGGGCTTTTGGCAAGCGCGGATGTTCAACTCCGCAAGTTCTCCAAGGGGATGCTGCAACGCGTCGGAATCGCGCAGGCCATCCTTCACGATCCGCAGGTGATCATCCTCGACGAGCCGATGTCGGGTCTCGATCCGGTGGGCCGCCGCGAAGTTCGCGACATCATCATCGAAATGAAGCGCCAGGGCCGGACGGTGTTTTTCTCCACTCACATCCTGCCGGATGCGGAGATGCTCTGCGACCGCGTCGCTGTTCTGGCGGGCGGAAAGCTGCACGGCGTGGGATCTCCCGAGGAGATTGTCTCGATCCAGGTGCAGGGCTTGGTAGTCCTGTTCGAGCTTCCATCGGGCGCCCCGCCCGCCGGCGATCTTTGGGGGGATGTGACCCGGACCGGCTCGCGTTACCGGATCGAGGTCCGGGAAGCCGACCTTCATTCGGCACTGGCGCAACTCCGCACCAGCAAGGCGCGAATCCTTTCGGTCACCCAGGTCAAGCCCACGCTGGAGGACTATTTTCTGGAACTGGTCGGAAAAAAGAACGCTGAACAACGGGCGGCGGAGGTCAGCGAGTAGAGATGCTCTTCTGGATTGTCGCCGTCAATACGTTTCGTGAAGCGGTGCGTGACCGCGTTTTGTACAACCTGATCTTCTTCGCATTCATCATGATCGCCGCCGCGGTGCTGGTGGGCCAGATCTCACTGGGAATCGAGTACCTGGTGATTATCAACCTGGGGTTGACGGCGATCTCGGTGTTCGGGCTGATGATGGCCATCTTCATCGGGGTGGGCCTGGTTTACAAGGAAATGGACAAGCGGACGCTCTACGTCCTGCTTTCCAAGCCGATCCGGCGCTGGGAGTTCCTGGCGGGCAAATTCGCCGGCTTGGTCTGTACGCTGGCGGTGAACACGGCGCTGATGACGCTGGGGTTGGTGGCAGTGCTTTTCTACGTCAGCCGCGCCCTGCCGAAGGACGTTCACATCGTGATCATCGCCATCTATTTCATCCTGCTGAAGCTGGCGTTGGTGACGGCGCTGGCCCTGCTGTTTTCCTGCTTCTCCACCCCGCTGCTGTCCATGCTGTTCACGCTGGGGCTGTACATCACGGGCGTTTTCTCGCAGGACATCCGGGACATCGGTCGAATCAGCGAGAGCGCCGCGCTCGATTCCCTGGCCACGCTGCTCTATTACCTGCTGCCGAACTTTCGCAATTTCAACGCCATTGCCGCCGCCGCCCACGGGCGCGCGATCCCGGCCGGGCTGGTCCTGGAGAATTCGGTCTATGCGGCCGGATATATCACCGTGGTGTTGCTGGCGGCTTCTGCCATTTTTTCGAACCGCGACTTGAAATGAAAAAACAAGGGCGCGTTCTCAGCATCTGGCTGGCCGGGCTGGCTATCCCAACCCTGCTGGCCGCGTTGTATCCGTTGCAGATGCGAATTGACGCCCACGCGGCGGGCGTCCAGCAGGAAAGAGAAGAGTTGTTGCTTCGGTCCGGCCCGCTGTTGAAGAGATTGAGCCTGGGATATGATTCCCTGGCCGCCAATGTCTACTGGACCCGCGTGGTGCAATACTATGGCGGAAAGCGGCGCGATCACGACCCCAACCTCGAGTTGCTGGCCCCGTTGCTCGACCTCACCACGGCGCTCGACCCCAACCTGCTGATCGCCTATAAGTTCGGGGCGATCTTTCTGGCGGAGCCTCCGCCGAAAGGCGCCGGCCGGCCCGACCTGGCGGTCAACCTTATCCGGCGCGGCATCGCGGCCAATCCCGATGACTGGCGGTTGTGGCATGACCTTGGCTTCATTTACTACCAGGACATGAAGGATTATCAGAAGGCCGCCGATGCCTATCGGGAGGGAAGCAGGCACCCCAACGCCCGCGAGTGGATGCGCGTGATGGCCGCCAAGATCGCACAGGAGGGAGGTTCGCGCGAAACCTCCAGGTTTCTCTGGACGGAGATTTACGAGTCCACCTCCGACCCGAATATCCGAAAGAACGCACTCGACCACCTCCAGGGGCTCAAGGCGGAGGAAGACGCCGAACAGATTGGGAAGCTGGCCAAGGAATTCCAGCGCCGCTTTCATCGCTTCCCGGCACACATCGGCGAGCTGGCCGGTGTGGGGCTGCTGCGCGGCCATCCGTTGGACCCGGCCGGCCATCCGTATGTTTTGGGCGCGGACGGCGACGTGTACCTCCACCCGCGCAGCCCCGTTGTTTCCGAAACCTTGAAGCGCTCCCCGTCTTAGTTCCGTTTGACGGGAATCCCCACCCGATGCCATCATGTCTTGACGTCCCCAAAAGGGCCAGTCCGGACAAAGAAAGAGGGCTTCGCCATGCGACGACTGTTGTGGATAGCCGTTCTTGTGTTTGCATTTCCGTGGCTTGCCGCCGGCCAGCAGGCAGTGACCGGAACGATCACCGGCACGGTGCTCGACGCCAGCAACGCGGCTGTGCCGGGCGCGCAGGTGACGGCGCGCAGCCGGAGCACCGGCCTCGAGCGGGCGGCCGTTTCGGAAGAGCAGGGCATCTACACGCTCTCGCTGCTACCCGTCGGTGAATACGACGTCACCGCCAAAGCGCAGGGATTCAATGAGAGCAAGGTCGGGCCGGTCCGGGTGGGGGTCGGCCAGTCACTCACGCTGGATCTGCGCCTGGCCGTCGGCGCGGTGACCGAGCAGGTGACCGTCGAGGCGCAGGTGGCGGCCATCGAAACCACCCGGACCAGCGTCGCATCCACCGTGGACAGTAACCAGATTTCGAATCTCGGCTTGAACGGACGCGATTTTCTCAATTTCGTTCTGTTGACACCTGGTGTAAGCCGGGACACGCGCACCGGCGACCTGAGCTTCGGCGGGCAGCGGGGCGTCCTTAACAACCTGCAGGTGGACGGCACCGACAACAACAATAGCTTCTTCGGCCAGGCCCTGGGCCGCACCGGAACGGGCCGCGCGCCGTACCAGTTCAGCGTGGATTCGGTGGAGGAGTTCCAGGTGAACAGCAACAGCTTCTCCGCGGAATTTGGGCGCGCCGGCGGCGCGGTCATTAACGTAGTCACCAAGTCGGGAACCAACGATTTTCATGGTTCGGCCTTCTGGCACCTCCGTGACCGCTACATGAACGCCAACACCTGGATCAACAATTCGCAGGGGCGCCCCCGGCAGCCGTTCCACGTCAACCAGTTCGGCGGCATGCTCGGCGGGCCGGTGGTCCGGAACAAGAATTTCTTCACCTTCAACTATGACGGGCAGCGCCGCCGCCTGCCAAACCCGGTTTTTCTCGGCGTTCCCATTCCGGCCAGGCTGGTGGTCCCGGCCAACAGTGCGGCGATCCAGCGGCTCACCGGCCTGCTCACGCCTTATACGCTGGCCTTCAACCAGGACGTCTACTTCATCAAGAACGATTGGCACATCACCGACAAACACCGGCTCTCGGTGCGTTATAACCGCCAGAACTTCAATGGCGAGGGCCTGGAGTCGTCGGGGAACCAGATCGCCGCGGAACACTCCGGTGTCGCGCAGGTTAGGACCGATACGATCACCGCTTCTCTGTCCAGCGTTCTGACCAGCCGAATGCTGAACGAGTTCCGCTTCCAGTTTTTGCGGGACGATGAGCCGGGGATTCCGAAGACCCTCGGTGTGGAGACGGTGCTGCGCGAGGGCGGGACCAACGCGTTGTTCTTCGGCTCCAGCTCCATCAGCCCGCGGTTCGCGAACATCAAGGGCTACCAGTGGGTGGATAACCTCACCTACACCCTGGGCCGCCACACGCTCAAGGGCGGTGTGGATATCAACCACAATCGCATCGAGAACTTCTTTGCCGGCAACGCTCGGGGCTCTTACACGTTTAACAGCTACGAAGATTTTTTCGGGGGACGCCCGGCGTCCTACGTGCAGGCATTTCCCGGAGAGGGCACGCCCGGCTTCCTGACCAAGCCGGATTTTACCGATGTCGGCTTCTTCCTGCAGGATGACTTCCGCCTGACGCCGAAACTGACGCTGAACTTCGGGCTGCGCTACGACGTGTCCTTCTGGACCCGGCCTCCGGTGAGGAATCCTGATCCGCAGCTTGCCGCTTTCGGCGTGGATACCAGTTTTCTCGAGAACGACACTAACAACTTCTCGCCGCGGTTTGGCTTTGCCTACCGGCCGCTGGACTCGAACCGTCTGGTGGTTCGTGGCGGCTACGGCTTTTTTTACGGCCGCACGCCGCAGATCATGATGTCCACGGCCTATAACCAGAACGGGATCAGCGCCAGCAGCCTGAGCTTCACGGGCGCGGCAATTCCCACTTATCCGAACAACTTCACGTCCCGGCCGGCCGGCGGGACCCTGGCTCGGCCCTCCATCTTTTTCTTCGACCGCAACTTCGTGCTCCCGCTGGTTCTGCAGGCCAACTTCGCTGTGGAGTTTGAGGTTTGGCGGAACACGACGATCAGCGCCACGTATCTGAACGTCCGGGGACAGCACCTGCCCAGGACGCGCGATATCAATTTCTTTCCCGCGCAGCCGGTCGCAGTGAATCTGCCGGGCCTGGGCGCCCGCACGCTGCTGCGCTACCCCGGCCCGCAGGGAAGTCCCTCCCGGCCGATGGCCAATTTCGTGCGTGTCAATGCCTTTGAAAGCGGCGCCGACAGCTTTTACAACGGTCTGGCGCTGGCGTTGAAACACCGTTTCGCGCGCCGGGTCCAGTTGGGCCTGTCCTACACCTATTCGAAAACGATTGACACGGTCCCGGAGTTCACCTCGGTTGTGCCGTTCAACAGCATTGACGACCCGAAGAACGTCCAATACGGTCTCACACCGAACCTGGATCGCGCAGCCGGCTCGATGGACCAGCGGCACCGCGTGATCACTAATTTCATCTGGGACCTCGATTACTTCCATGGTTCGAACCCGGCTGCACGCTACCTGATGGGCGGCTGGCAGCTCAGCGGGATCATTTCTGCGCAAACGGGGCAGCCGTACTCCAACACCGTTGGAGGTGACCCCAACAACGACACGAATGGCTTTACCGACCGTGTTCCGCAGGATGGCCGGAACACCAACTACGCGCCGACCATCGCCAACTGGGACCTCCGGATCACCAAGAGCATTCCGATCTACGAGCGGCTGAAGCTCCAACTTGCGCTCGACGCTTTCAACGCCTTCAATCACGCAAATTTCATTTCGAGTGACGTGCGGACGGGACGGTACAACTTTGCGGCGGCCACGAACACCTTCACTCCGACCACGAACTTCGGCACCTATTCGCGCCAGACGCTGGACAACCGGGTGCTTCAGGTTTCCGCCTAGGTGGTGTTCTAAAGAGGTTGGAAAAGGCCTCAACGCTGCGGTGCGGCGGCCCGTCCCTACATAGGAGGATGGCTACGGCTGAAGAAGTCTTTGCGGGAATGGCGCCCGGGGCGCCGGCGGAATCTGCCGCGGTGACGGCTGTCTCTGAGACTGAGTCTCCGGAATGGCTGCCGGCTCTGCTGCGTCAGCATCTTCGGCGCGTTCATGGCTTGCTTTACCGAATGGTGGGCAACTACGCCGACGCCCAGGACCTGGCCCAGGAGGTCTTCCTAAAGGCATATCAACGGCGGCGCCAGTTGCGGGATCCAGGCAGGCTGCTGCCGTGGCTGCTGCGGATTGCTTCCAATACCGCCATTGATTTCCTGCGGTCGCGGGCCGGGGAAAAAGTTCGGATTGAGCCTCCCGAGATCTCCGCGTTGCCTACCCCGGAGCAGCAGGTTCTTCAGGACGAACGGGATGCCCGCCTGCACCGCGCCCTGCAAATCCTTTCACCGAAGGAGCGGGCAGCCATCATTCTCCGTGACCTGGAAGGGTTCACCGGCGCCGAGGTGGCGCGCAGCCTGGGATGTTCCCAGATTACGGTGCGCACTCACATCGCCAGCGCCCGCATTAAGCTGAGGCGGTTTTTAAGCAAGAGCGCCGGTGGGGCGCTGAACCAAAGGGAACCGGCTTGAGGGGAATGACTGTGCTCTGGCATCCATCTGAAAGCGATCTGGCACTGATCCGATCCGGCGATCTCTCCGGTTGGAAGCAATCGTTGGTCGGGCGGCATATCGCACGCTGCGTGCCGTGCGCGCGGCGCGCTGCGGCTTACGAAGAGATTGCCGGTGAGCTTCGCGCTCTGGCCGAGCCCGTGGCGGAGCCGGCATGGTTGCCTGCGCGAATTTCCGCCGCCGCCTCGTCCATCGAGGGACCCGTGACGTCACGAGTCCCCTCCGGTCTGGCGCCTGCGGGGGCGATGCTGCTGATCGTGGTGCTGGCGCTGATGCTGCTCGCTCAGCGCCCGGCATTGCCACAGCGGCTGGACTACCAGGCTTTTGCAACGAAGGAGGCTGTCGGAGGAGAAGTTGTGGGGCCGCAGGGCCGCCAGCGCGTGGTTATTTATACGGGCTTTCGCGGCGGAGTCGTCGAGGTTTCGACCGGCGATGGGGCGGTCGGCGTCTCTCGCGCCGACCCCGCCACCGGCGCCATTACGATTACCCGGGTCTCGATTGGAGAGTAGGCATTGAGGGCGTTGAGACTTTTCCTTCTCTGGACGGTGGCGGCGGTGGCCTGTGCGGCCGTGCCTCCGGTCACGGCCGCGGCCAACGAAGAGTTGGATCCGGCCGCCTTTGTGCGCGTCAGTCTGCCGGCAAACAGCCCGCTGGAAATGGTGCGGCTGGAACACGGTCAGAGCCGCGTAACCAGGGGACCAAAGATTCTGTCCATGGACCTTAGCCTGATGCTCACGGTTCGGAACCGGGCAGGGAAGGCGGTGGAGGGTATTGCCCTGGTCCTGGGGTATGGCTTCGGAAAAGCGCAGACCGAGGGGCTGAGCGCAGTCGCCGGCATTCGCGTTGAGCCGGGAGCCAGCTATGCCGTGCCGGCGCGAATGCGGGCCGAAGTCGAGCTTCCTGGCGTTGGCACGCGCGGCGGCTCAGGCCAGTTGCCGACATCGGCCCGGCTCGGTTTGGACGCGGTCTTGTTCGCCGACGGCACCACGTTCGGCCCTGATCAGATGCGCAGTCTCGGCACCATGCGAATCAACCAGGCAGAGTCGGCACGCGACCGCCGGTTCTTCCAGGGCCTGCTCCATTCGGGCGGACTTCCGCTGCTGATTCCTGTGCTCGAAAAGATTGCCGCCCGGCAGCCCGGGCTCCCGCAGTTTCTGGCCTATGCGACGCCGCGCATCGTAGGCGGACAGAGCGCCGAAAGGGCGCGAGCGACCGCGCAGCTCGCTGATTTCCGAGTGGTCCGGTTTCCGGGCGCTCCGATCGAGATTGTGTCGGCCCGCGCCCGTGTTTTTGACGGCGGGCTGGTAGACCCCTTCCTTGAAATACAAAACGTCAGTGGTGGGGAGATCACCGATTTTCAGGTTGCCTGGGTGCTCAAGGATGCCTCTGGAATAGAGTTCCTCGCGGCTACGATTTCCGGCGCCGGCCGCTCTCAGTCCGGCGCGCCGGTACGCGCCGGCGAAGCCAGAGCCTGGACAGATCGGGCCGTGCTGGCGACCGGCCCTGCGCCTTCCGGACCCATCCTCACCGGCCGCGTATATCTTCGCGCCGTCCAGTTCGCCAGTGGGCAGGTATGGGTGCCGGAATGGCCGCTCTTTGAGGCGGCCGGGCTAAGTCGGATCCTGTCCAACTCCCCGGAAACGAGTCGCTTGCTCCGCGTCTACCGTGACCGCGGCTCGGCGGCCCTCACCGCAGAACTTCGACCATAGCAGAGCGATCTGCACCGCTTCAACCTCTCCGAATGCTTTGCAACCGATCTGGGCCGCCGTTACGTCTTAAAAGCAGGAGGGCGGCAGATCTGGATAATCTGCCGCCCTGGGTATGGAAGGGGGTTTAGTATATGATGGCGTTGTTAGAGCAATC
>JBKKAI010000096.1:0-6909 GCA_046714815.1 Terriglobia bacterium
GCCGGAGGACATGCCGAAAGGCGGCCTGGTGATCGTCAATCTGGAATCCGGCGCCGTTGCGCGGATTGCCGGCGTGAAGCGGTTCCAGACGCCGGAGAAGGGCGCCGGCTGGCTTGCGTATTTGAAAGAAGCCGCGCCGGGAGCGAGGCCTGCCGACGAAAAGAAACCCGACGCCTCGTCGCCGGCGCCCCGGAGCGCAAGCTCCGGGCCCCTGGCGCCTGAAGAGCCTGCCCCACCGACATCGCGTTCACGGCGCCCCAAGAAGGAATACGGCACTGAGCTGGTGCTGAGGAATCTCCGCGATCAAACGGAACGCACCTTCGCCGGCGTCCTCGAATTCTCGCTCTCGAAAGACGGCAAAACGCTCGCCTACGCTGTTTCTTCGCGCCAGGAGGAATCGAACGGCGCATACGCTCTGGCCACTGGGCCGGGCACGCAGCCGATCGCGCTGCTCGCCGGCAAGGGATCATACAAACGGCTCACCTGGGATCACAACCAGACGCAGCTCGCCTTCCTGAGCGACCGTGACGAGGCCTCCTCCAAAGAGCCGAAATGGAAGGTTTATCACTGGGACCGCAAATCGGCGGCCGGCAATGAGCTGGTTTCGGCAGCGACTCCCGGACTTCCGCAGAACTTCGTGGTGAGTGATCGCGGCGCTTTCGGTTTCTCTGAGGACGGCGAGCGGCTGACGCTGAGCTCGGCGCCTCCACGGAAACCCGAGAAGGATCCCGAAGCAGCCTCGGCGGCCGATGAACAGGTTGTCGCCGACCTTTGGCATTGGAAGGACGACTTCATCCAGCCGATGCAGAAGGTCCGCGCCGAGCAGGACCGCAATCGCTCGTATGCCGCGGTTTTCGACCTCGCCGGAAAGAAGCTCGTGCAACTCGCCGATCCGACCATGCAGGAGATCACGCTGAGCCGGAATTCAAAATGGGGTATCGGATCGGACGACCGCGAGTATCGCCGCATGGTCGAGTACTCCGAGCGATACGCGGACACGTACCTTGTCAATAGCCTTACCGGCTCGCGCCAACGGCTCGCGAAACAGACGCGCGGCAGCGTTACCTGGTCACCCGATGGCCACTACGCCGTTTGGTTCGACGGCCGGGACTGGTTGTCGGCCGCCGCTCCCGACGGCGCGGTGGTGAACCTGACATCGAAGCTCGGCGTGAAGTTCGCGAACGAGCTGCATGACCTGCCGGGCACTCCGGGGCCACACGGCCTCCCCACGTTTACCAAAGAGGGAAGGCAGATCCTGATCAATGACCGCTACGACGTCTGGCAGCTTGCGCCCGACGGCAGCGCGGCGAAGATGATCACGGACGGAGTTGGCCGCCGGGAGCGCATCCAGTTCCGGAACGTGCGCACCAGCACGGATCCCGACGATCGCTGGATTGATTCGTCGCAGCCGCTCCTGTTCCGCGCCGAGAATGAAGTCACGCGGGATACGGGGTTCTTTCGCGATCGCATGAACGCCGACGAGCCTCCCCGCAAGCTGCTCATGGCGGCGAAGAGCTTCGGTCCGCCGGTCCGCGCGCGCGATGCGGAAGTATACCTTGTGACCGCCTCCACGTTCAGCGAGTTCCCGGATCTCCAGATCACCGACAAGGACTTCCGCGAGCTGCGCAAAGTGTCCGAGGCCAACCCCCAGGCGAAGGAGCTGCTGTTCGGCTCGGCGGAGCTGGTGTCGTACCGCAGCCTGGATGGCGTGCCGCTGCAAGGCGCGCTATTCAAGCCGGAAAACTTCGATCCGGCCAGAAAATACCCGATGATCGTGTACATTTACGAGCGGGTTTCGCAAGGCCTGCACCGGTTCACGAATCCCGCGCCGGGCACGTCCATGAACCGCGCGTTTTACGTGAGCAACGGCTATCTGGTGTACGAACCGGACATCGCCTACACCGTCGGCTACCCCGGCCAGAGCGCGCTGAAGTGCGTGCTGCCCGCCATTGACGCCGTCGTCGCCCGGGGCTTCGTCAACGAGAGCGCGATCGGCATTCAGGGACATAGCTGGGGCGGTTACCAGATCGCCTACATGATCACGCAGACCAACCGGTTCAAAGCGGTGGCCGCGGGCGCTCCGGTCTCCAACATGACGAGCGCCTATAGCGGAATCCGCTGGGGACCGGGGTTGCCTCGCCAGTTCCAGTACGAGAAGGGCCAGAGCCGGATCGGCGGCCCGCTCTGGCAGTACCCGCTGCGCTTTATCGAGAATTCGCCGGTGTTCATGGCGGACCGCGTAAAGACGCCCATCCTGATGCTCCATAACGACGCCGACGACGCTGTGCCGTGGTATCAGGGCATCGAGTACTTCCTGGCGCTGCGAAGGCTGGGCAAAGAGGTGTACTTCTTCAACTACAACGGCGAGCCGCACGGGCTGCGGCGCCGCCAGAATCAAAAGGATTACGCGGTGCGCATGCAGCAGTTCTTCGATCATCACCTGAAGGGCGCGCCG
Source organism: Terriglobia bacterium (assembly GCA_046714815.1). GTDB lineage: Bacteria > Acidobacteriota > Terriglobia > JAJPHL01 > JAPKYU01 > JBKKAI01. The sequence continues at coordinate 2,456 of JBKKAI010000096.1, forward strand.
ATGCCCGATTGGATGGAGCGCGGAATCCCGTATCTCGAGCGGGAAGAGGAGAAGGAGCGCTCTCGCGGTGGCGGCGGCCCTGCCGCGCCGCCGTCGAGATGATTCCGCGGCCTGCCATTCCGCAATCGTCTTGACAGGCGGCGGCCAAGGCGTCAATCTGCCTCCATCGGATCCCCGGCGAGAGGGATGGAGGAAAGATGAAGAGACTCACCGCGCTTTTTCTGCTTCTGGGATTGCCTGCCGTGCCGGCGCTGCCGGTGGCGGCGCAGGAGTTTCGCGCCTCGATCACCGGCCAAGTGATGGACCCCTCGGGCGCGTCGGTCGAGGGCGCGACGGTGCTGGTCACCAGCGTGGATCGCAACACCTCGACCGAAGCGCGGACCAACGACGCCGGCCGCTACCTGGTGCAATTCCTGCTGCCGGGTAAGTACACCGTCCAGGTGGAGAAGACCGGCTTCAAGAGATTCATTCGCGAGGGCATCGTGCTGAGCTCGGCCGACCGGCTGGGGCTCGGCGTGCGCCTGGAACTCGGCGCGGTAGCCGAGAACGTCACGGTGCATGCCGAAGCTCCGGTCCTGCAGACCGAAACCTCCACCCGCACCGCCACCATCGCGAACCGCGTCCTCGAGAACATCCCGACCAACGGCCGCAATCTCTACCAACTCCAGTACGTTTTGCCCGGCGTGGTGAAGGCCAGCACGTATTGGGGCTCGATGGAGCTGTACGCCTTCGGCAACGTGAACGGAGTCATCATCGGCGGCGGCCGCTCCGGCGAGAATGAAACGCTGCTCGACGGGGTATCGAACACGCGCGGCGACCGCGGCGTGGCCTTCGTTCCGGCGCTGAACGCTATCGAGGAGTTCACCATCCACTCGAACTCTTACGACGCGCAGTTCGGGCGGGTCGGCGGCGGCGTCACCACAATCACGGTGAAGTCGGGCACGAACCAGCTCCACGGGCAACTGTTCGAGTTTCTGAAGAATGACAAACTGAGCGCCAACCCATGGGTGGCCAACGCCGTCGGCCAGGGGCGCGTGCCCTTCAAGCAGAGCACCTTCGGCTTTGACTTCAACGGGCCGGTTTACCTGCCGAAGGTCTTCGACGGCCGCAACCGGATGTTCTTCATGATCTCGCTCGAAGGCCTGCGCGAGCGCAACCCCGGCCTGCAGGTGCGGACCCTGCCCACCGCGGAGCAGTTGCAGGGGGATTTTTCGCGGCTGGTGGACAGCTCGGGGCGGCCCATAACGCTTTACGATCCCACAACCACGCGCACCGTGGGCGGCAGCCTGGTGCGCGATGCGTTTGCCGGCAACCGTATTCCGGCCGGGCGCATCAACCCGGTGGCGGCCAAGGTCGCGTCGTTCTATCCGCAGCCCAACCGCACCAGCGAGACCCCGGACAACGCCAATAACTACTCGAAGGTTACGCCCTCGCGGAATGGCTACGATTCCTGGCTCGGCAAGATGGACTTCCGCACGTCGTCGAAGAGCAACATCTCGTTCCGCTACGGCCAGACACCATGGAGCAATTTCTCGCAAATCGCCTGGGGCACCAACGCCGCCGAGCCGAGCGGGGAAGCGCCCTCCACTCGCGTATCGCGCACCTGGGGCGCCGACTGGACCTACACGCTCGGCCCCACGATGGTGTTCAACCTGCGGGGCGGTCTCTCGCGCTATGAGGGTTTCAGCGGCAACACGTTCGCCGGCGGATTCGACCCGCGCGAGCTGGGCTTTCCGGCGTCGCTGGTGGGCCAGTTCACCGCGCTGCAGTTTCCGCGGTTCAACCTGCGCGCAGGCAGCGACCCGTCGAATGCGCCGTATTCAGAATTGGGTGCGACCCGGGTCACCGAATACGAAACCCAAGACACCTGGAGCATCCAGCCGAACATGAGCTGGGTGCGCGGACGCCACTCGCTGAAGTACGGCGCCGAGTTCCGCCTGTACAACAGCAACCGGTTGCGCCCCGGCGCTGCCAGTGGCAATTACAGCTTCTTGCGAAGCTGGACCCAGGCCGACCCCCTGCGCGCCGACGCCGCCTCCGGCAACCATTTCGCCACCTTCCTGCTCGGTTATCCCAACAGCGGCATCGTGGACCGCAACATTGATCCGGCTTACCAGAACAAGTATTACGCGATGTTCCTCCAGGATGACTGGAAGCTTTCGGGCCGGCTGACCATCAACGCCGGACTGCGCTGGGATTACGAGACGCCGCGTGTGGAGCGCTTCGACCGCATGGTGCGTGGCTTCGCCTTCGACCAGCCCAGCCCGATCGCCGGCCGCGTCGCGGCGTTGAACCTGCGCGGCGGGTTGCTCTATGCCGGTTCGAGCGGCGAGGAGCGCCTGGCCTTCGAGCCCGACCGAAACAATTTCCAGCCGCGCATCGGCATCGCTTACCAGTTCCGGCCCAAATGGGTGCTGCGCGCCGGATACGGGCTCACCTACCTGGGCCAGTCATCGAACGGCCCGGCAACCGGCTTCGACCGCCAAACAGCGCTGGTGGCGTCCACCGACGGCAACCGCACGCCGGCCGTCACGCTCAGCGACCCGTTCCCCAGTTCGCTGTTCCCCACAGGGTTGTTGCAACCTATCGGCGGCTCGCAGGGCCTGGCCACCAACCTCGGGCTGGGCATTTCGGCGCAATACCTGGAGCGGCCGCTGCCGTATTCACACCAATACTCGATCGGCGTGCAACGCGAGTTGCCGGGCAACTGGCTGGTGGATGCCGCCTACGTCGGCAACCTCACGCGCAAGCTGCCGGTGACCCTGGGGCTGAACTCGATCCCGGCCGCCACGCTCAACAGCCTGCCGGTGGCCGACCGCCCGGCATTCTTCACGGGCTCGGTTTCCAATCCGATGGCCGGACTGCTGCCTGGCTCGGGCATCAACGGCGCCAACGTGCCGCGCCAGCAGTTGCTTTTCGCCTTCCCCCATTTTTCGGGCCTGAACATCAGCGACGTGCCGATCGGACGCCAGCGCCACGATTCTCTGCAGGTCGGCGCCACGCGCCGTTTTTCGCGCGGGCTCGCGGCGCAGTTGGGCTACACCATCTCCAAGACTTTGGAACAGGTCCGCCCGCTCAACGCGCAGGACGTGGAACTGGGGAACCTGCTCAACACGCGGCTGGAAAAGGTGCTCACCGAGTTTGACCTGCCGCAGAAATTCGCCGCTGCCGTCAGCTATGAGCTGCCGTTGGGGAAGGGCAAGGCCTTCGGCAAGGACCTGCACCCGGTAGCGAACGGCCTGCTCGGCAACTGGAACCTGAACGTGCAGTACGTGCTGCAGTCGGGGTTCGTCTATTCTTTCCCGAACGCCGCGCCGCGCGAGGCGCGCAGCGCGAAGCTCACCAACGGCGAACGCGACGAGCGCGCCCGCCAGGCGGGACGCTCGCGCTTCGACCCGTTCTTTGACAAGTGGTTCGACACGTCGCTGTTCCCCGCGCGCGCGCAACCCGCCTTCACCTTGCGTGATTTTCCCACCCGGTTCCCCGACGTGCGCAGCATGCCCATCGAGAGCTGGGAGATCTCCGCGTTCAAGGAGATCCCCTGGGGGGAGCGGCTGCGCATCCAGGTCCGCGCCGATTTTCAGAACGCGTTCAATCATCCCATCCACAACCGCATTGATTCGGTGGACGTCGCCAGCTCGCGCTTCGGGAACCTGCGCCCCGACCAGCGCAACGAGGCGCGCAAAGTCGTCGGCGTTCTGAAGATAGTCTTTTGATGCTCCTTTTCTAAAAGAGGCGCGGGCGGCCGGCAAAAGCAAATCGGCGGATTACACGGAACCCGAACCGATTACGCGGATTCGACGGGCGGATGCGGATTCCCGGGGCCAAACGGAATCCTGACAAAAGCTCCGTTCAACGGTGACGCGCACGGATGTAATCTAGCCCGAATGCCGTTCACTTAAGCGAAAGGCAACCGCGGCGGGCAAGATGCCCGCGCTCCCAGGAAGCGCCGACCGCTTAAGTGAACGGCATTGGGGCTAGGCGCGCGATGCCGTTTGCGAAATGGTTCCAGCCGCCTCGTCACGTCCTGGCGTCTTCCTCTGCCTCATGCTGGTCTTCGGTGGCGCACCGGGCTGGCTGGGGTGGCAACTGCTTGAACAGGACCGTTCGCTCGAAAGGCAGCGGGTGCAGGAACGCCCGGAACAGGCGTGCGGGAGCCTTGTGTTGCCGCCATCCAGCGCGCGCTTGATTTGCCCGAAGCATCGTATTACACTCAAGTAAGAAAATGAGGCAGAGGTAAGGATGCCTGCATCCAGCGTGACTTCTAAGGGCCAGGTGACGATTCCCAAGCAGATCCGCGATGCGTTGCGAATCGCGGCCGGCGACCGGGTCTCGTTTATCGTGCGCCAGGACGGCGTTGTGGAGCTGCGTCCCGAGGCAGTTGACCTGAAGGTGCTGTATGGGATGCTGAAACACAAAGGCAAGCCCGTGACCGTCCAGGAGATGAACGAGGG
>JBKKAI010000097.1:0-2955 GCA_046714815.1 Terriglobia bacterium
GGGCATGGACGTCATCGGGATGACCAATGTTCAGGAAGCGAAGCTGGCCCGCGAAGCCGAGCTCTGCTACGTCACCGTGGCCATGGTCACCGACTACGATTGCTGGCACCCGGCGCACGACGCCGTCACCGTCACCGAGATCATCGAAAACTTAATGAAGAATGCGGCCAACGCCTGCCGCGTGCTGGTCAAAGTTGTCGGGTCCATGCCGGCGGCGCGGTCGTGCAAGTGCGGCTCGGCGCTGGCGCATGCCATCATCACCGATCGCTCCCAGATTCCACCGTCCGCCCGCCAGAAACTGGACCTGCTGGTGGGCAAGTACCTGTAAACCTGGCGGGGTCGCACCCGGCCAAGCCATACGCGTCCGTTACTGGACGAAGCGCACCGAACGAAGCACGATGTTGGACGTCTCTTCCAGGTCGGGGGCAGCTTTTCTGGGGACCACGAAGATCACCGCAAGTGTCTTTTTCGGTGCGCGCAGGAGCGTGGCCAGACCGTAGGCCCTGAATTTCAGGTTGCCGGGAGGAAACCCGTCAATCTGGACCAGGCGCGCCTTGCTTCCGTTTATGGTGGAGTCTTCGCGCTTATCGGCCACGATCTCCCATCCGCGGAAGGCCTCCCCTTCCATCTTGTCGAAGCTACGATCGTCGGGAGCTGTGAATCGAGACAGAATCACGTACCGGGGAACGACCGAACCCTCTTCCACCGTTCGCTCGGACGCAATCTCGCCGGCCTCGCTGTTTTCGAAGCGCGTCTCACTCAGAATCCTCGCGTCTTTCGGAACGAGGAACGCAAAACCGCCGCCGCGGCTGGTGTAGGTGATGAAGCCCTCTGGCTCCTGCGACGATGAGCCGTCGGCCTCCAGCCGCACGCGGGCCTTATCGCGGGCCTGCTTCTGTTGCCGCGCTTTGCGCGCAACATCACCGAGCGAAGGCTCAGGCGAGCTCTTCGCCGTCTGGCCCCTGGCGGCTGCCGCCGCCCGGAGCGTTACGCTCCGAGTGGCTGCCGGGACGGCGACAGCGAGCAGGATCACGAGGATGGATGGTGTCTTCATTTCGCTCCGGCGAGGAAATCGTCCAACAGCTTGTTGAAGCGCTCGGCTTCGTCCACGAACAGCGCGTGGCCGGCCGTTTCGAAAAACTCCACACGCGCGGAAGGAGCTCTGGCCTTGAGCGCCTCGCCATCGGCCTTCAGGCGCGGCGTCGCGATCACGTAAAGCACCGGCTTATCCAGTTTTGCCAGCGCCGGACGCCAGTCGCCGGCAAACATGTTGGCCCCCAGCGTCACCGCCGAGTTGGTGGGCGTCTTCAGCGAGGCCGCGACGACCTTTTTGATGTACTCCTCCGATTGCGGCTTCCTGTACATCGAGCGGACGAACTGGTCGGTGAAGCCGACACGGTTTATCTGCATCACTTTGAGAACGCGCGCAAAGCCTGTGGCCATCTGGGGATCACCGCCGAAAAAACCATCCACCAGCACAATCGCGCGCACGCTCGCCGTTCCGTACTGTTCCACGTACGACAGTAGCTCCGGCACGGCCATGGACCAGCCCACCAATACGGCGGGCGCCAGCTTCAACTTGTCTACCAGTTCTTTGTAGTCCTGCGCGCGCCGCTCGGGGTAGTTGCCTTCGGCGGCCTTGTCCGATTCGCCCTGGGAGCGCGGGTCCACGGCGATCACCCGGTGGTTGCGCGCGAGGTGGGCGATCTGCGGCTCCCAGATCGCGGCCGCCATGGTCCAGCCGGGAACCAGCACGACGGCCGGACCGCTGCCGGCCTCGAGGTAATGAATCCGCACGTTGTCGCTGGCCGTGAAAAACGCGCTCTTCGCCTGGAGCTCATCACTCAGGGCTGGAGCGGACAGACACAGCGCCGTACAAAGAATCGTCAAGGCGTGTCGCATGGGCGACATTATGTCAGAAACTGCCTCGTCCCCGGCGCGGCCAGGGCCAGCACCTGGCCGGGCAAGTCGGTGATCACGACGTCCACGCCCAGCTCGATCACGCGGCGCACCACCTGCGGCGAGTTCGCGGTCCAGGTGATCAGGCGCAGCCCGCGCCGCCGGGCCGCCTCGGCCAGGCGCGAGTCCAGCACCCGGTAATGCGGCGCGAGGAATTGCACATCCAGCTCCTGCCACAGATGCGCCGGCGCCTTGCGGTCAAACAGCCAGCCAACAGCAACGGTGGGGTCCAATTCCTTCACGCGGGTGACGACGGCCCGATGGAACGAGGTGACCACGAAACGGCTGGGCGCGCAGAACTTTGCGGTCTGTTCAAGGACCGCGGCCTCGATGCCGGCGATTTTCAACTCGATGTCCAGGAACGCGCCGCCAAACTCCCGCAACACATCGGCGAGGAGCGGCATGGCGGCGCCGCGGCGCGTAGCCCGCAGGCGCGCATACGTCGAGCGCGCCACGGCGCACGCGCCCAGGCGTGGATCGTGGACCACCACCAGGCGTCCGTCGGCGCTGCGCCGCACGTCGAATTCGAACCCGTCGGCGCCCTGCTCCATCGCCCGCCGAAACGACTCCAGCGTGTTCTCCGCCGCCTCGCGCGGCGCCCCGCGATGCCCCAGCACCAGCACGCGGTTCGAGGCTCCCATGGCCCCGAAGTATACTAGTTCGCGAATGGGCTCCAGGGACTGGATGCATCTGACGGTGCGCCGCGGCGTGGCCAGCCTGGCGTTGCTCACCGCGCTCATCTACGCGCACGCGCTCGGCGGCGGCTTTATCTGGGATGACGAATACATGTACCTGGATAACCCGCACCTGCTTGAAGTGACGATCAAATCGGCCTTCACCTCGGATCTGTATGCGCACTCCGGCATCAAAGAGCGCTACTACGCCTACCGGCCCATAGCCCTTCTTGCGTATTCGTGGCAGGCGCGGATCTTCGGCATCCAGCCGTTTGCGATCCATATGGTTTCTCTCGTGTTCCACGCCCTGGCCGGCGTGATG
>JBKKAI010000098.1:0-3147 GCA_046714815.1 Terriglobia bacterium
GGGGGGGGGGGTGGGGGGGGGGGGGGTTGGTCAGTCCCCCCGCCGGGCGCCGCCGCCTGGTACTGGAAAATGTTGCGCTCGGTTCCCTGATACGTCACGGCAGCTAGTTTCGCCAGCAGATCCAGCCGCAGCTTCGGGTTGGCGAACGCGGGCGCCGCACCGGCATCGAAGCTCCTGCGGCCGGCCGCCGCGGGCCGCGGACGCGCCAGGGGCGCGCCGGAATCGCCAACCGCCGCCGACGGCCCGGAGCGCACGCTCCGGGTTGCCGCGACACGCGGCGCCGGACGGCTGGGCGTCATGAAGAACGCGCGATAGAAAAGCAGCAGCGCCAGCGCGCCCAGCACCGCGCCGGCGATCCACTTGCTCCGGTCCTCAGGTCGAATGGAAAGAGCCAAGATTCATCCCGAAAGAAGTCAGCCCCTGAAAAAGGTCACCAGGCGCAGGGAAAGCTGCACAGAGCGGGTCTGCCCGGCCGACCCGGCCGGCCCGGGCTGCCTGTTGCTTCCTCCCACGCCGATGCTATCAATCAACAAGAACAGGCCGGACCGCTCCACGCCGTTCACAAACCGCACAATGTCGCCGTATTCGCCTTCGAGCACCGTGGTGATGTCCACCTGGTTCAGGTCGGGCCGGTTCCGAACCTCTACCAGGGAATAGCCCACGCCGCCCTTAAGAACTTTGTTGGCCTGGGCCAGCTTGTCCACCTCTTCCATCACGATCGAAAAGCCGGTGGGCTTGGGCAGGAATTTCTGCTGGTAAAAATCCATGGCTTCCTTGCGGGCATCGCCAAGGTTGCCGGCGGTGGAACGCAGGCCGTCCAGATTGCCACGGCGCGTCCCGACCTCCTGGCGCAGCTTCTCAAAATCCTCGCGCTGGGCGCGGGCGCGCTCTCCGGCGGGCTTCAGCAACAGCGCGAAGAACAGCCCGTCGAGCAGCGCCAGCACCACCAGCGAAACCTGGAGGATCCTCCGCCACGGCGGGCGCGCCGGGCGCCCACCGCCTTCGCCTCCCTCGATGCGTTCGTTACTTTTGAACATATAAGACCGTCAAGGTCAATTGCGTGCTGGAATCCTGCGCCGTCGCCGGCCGTTCCGAACCGAGCACCGGCATGCCGAACTTGTCGGAGGATTCGATGCGTCGCAGAAAGCCCAGCAGGTGGTTGATGGATTCCCCGGTGACCAGCATTTCCAGGCGAATCTGGTTGTTCTCGAGGACTTGCGGCCGGATGGAGGTAACGAACACGCGGTCCGGGACCAGCTTCTCGAGGTCCATGAATATCTGCGTCCAGGAGACGCCCTTTTGCACGATCAGCGAATTCAGAAAATAAGAGCGGTCAATCACGTCGCGGGCCTGGGGCTGCTTCAATTCCGATTCCAGGCGCTGCTGCTCCGCTGCCAGCCGCTCGGTTTCGGCGCGCAGGCGCTCGGTTTGCCGCACCAGGTCACGCCCTCTCCACCAATCGGCGACGAACCAGGAGACCTGGCCCAGCGCCAGCGCCAACAGGATGGCCACGCCGGTGCCGGCCAGCACGTAAAAGCGGCGCTGGTTCCGAGTGGGCCGGCTGGCCAGGTTCATCTCAATGCGCATCGCTATTGTTTTGCCTGCTCGGCAACCATGCCGTAAATTCCCAGGAATTGTTCGTCCGCGCCGCTGCCGCCGGGCACCACAAGCGGCTGCGGGCTCACACCCAGCTCGCGTTCAGCGGCCTGCTGCAGCTCCGGTGTGGCCGGGCCGAAGCCGGCCAGGAAAATGCGGTCCACCGCGGCGCCGTGGTGGTCCTGGAAATAAACCGCCGAGCCGTAGGCGTCGCTGACCACCTCTTCGATCGAGTGTTTTTCATCGCCGGGAACCTCGGTGGCGCGGAACATGCGCAGCCTCCCCAGGCTGGTGACGACGATGGTCAGCAGGCGCCCCGCGCTGCGCAGGAGCATCGTGCCGCCCGCGTGGCCTTCGCGCGGCGTTACCAGGCCGAGCGCGGCCAGCGAAGAGACGGTAACGAAGCCGGGGCGATAGCCGAATGATTCCAACGCGCTCTCGTATTGCCCTACGACCACGCGCGGCGCGGCGGCGACGACGACCTCCTGGCTTGGGCCGGCCCGGCCGGCCGCCCGAAGCGTGGCCGGCGCCGGGGAAGCCTCCCCCAGCCGGCGGTAGCCGACGATGGCCTCGTCAATCTCGAAGGGCACCGACTTCTTCAGCCGCCAGCGGATCAGGGGCAGCGCCTCGTCCGGCTTTTCCGGAAGCTGTTCGAAGCTGAGCACCGAAACGCGCGCGGCGACGTCCGGCAGGAAAATCGCGACGTTGCCGCCGCCGCCGCGGCGCGCCGCCCGCTCCAGCGCTGTCGCCAGCGCGCGGCGCACCTCGTCGGGACGCAGGAAGTTCTCGCGCACCGGCGACGGCCGCAGCGCGCCCTCCCCCAGCGGCTCGGTCGAGAACCGCTCGACGGTGCCCTGCCCCGGCGCCCAGCGGGCCACCGCCACGGCGTCGCCAGAAAACTCCACCGCCAGCGACGGCGGCGGCTCGTACCACAGCCGGTGAAACAGGCTCCTGGGAGCGGAATAGACGCTGGCCGGCACTTTACTTGAGCTTTCTCACTCGATGAAGGTCACCTTGTTGATTTCTCTGAGCGTGGTGACGCCGTCCTGCACCTTGGCAATGGCCGCTTCGCGCAGAAACGTCATCCCCTCATCCCTGGCTGCGCGCTTGATTTCCGAGGACGGCCGCCGGTTCAGAATCATTTCGCGGATGCGGTCGGAAAGGTCCAGCAACTCGTGGATGGCGGTGCGCCCGCGGAAGCCGGTGCCGGAGCACTCCATGCAGCCGGCGCCCTCCAGAAACGGCGCGCCGCGCCACACCTCCGGGTCCAGCTTCGACTCTTCCAGGTAGGAATCCGGGTAATGGACCGCGCGCTTGCAGTTGTCGCAGATCACCCGCACCAGCCGCTGGGCCAGGATACAGTTCAGCGCCGAAACGAAGTTGTAGGGGTCCACGCCCATGTTGAGGAAGCGGCCCAGCACGTCCACCACGTTGTTGGCGTGCACGGTGGTAAAGACCAGGTGGCCGGTCAGCGCCGACTGGATGGCGATCTGCGCCGTCTCGTTATCGCGGATCTCGCCCACCATGATCTTGTCCGGGTCATGGCGGAGG
>JBKKAI010000099.1:0-2579 GCA_046714815.1 Terriglobia bacterium
CCATTCGAAACCCGCGCACAGGCAAGAATGCCTGTGCCACAACGCTAAAACCGAAGCCGGAACTGAAGCTGGATCCAGCGGTTGGTGGCCGCCGACTGCGAGGTCACCTTCCCGAAATTCGACGAAGTCGGATCGGTGTTCGGACCGCTGAACTGCGGGTGGTTCGGCAGGTTGATCATGTCCATGCGCAGTTGCATGTTCCAGCGCTCTTTCACTTTGAAGTTCCGCAGAATGTTCATATCCAGTTGCTTGGTGCTGTCGGCGCGAATACCGTCAATGCGCGTGGGGAACACGCGGCGGTGGAAACTGTCGGGCACGCGGCTGGAGTTGCGCTCGAAATTCTCGGTGTTGAACCACAGGTCGAGCGAGCGCTCGGAGCCTGCGCGGGCGATATCCTCGATGTCGCCGTAGTAGAAGTGGTTGCCCCAGTCCAGCAACGAGCCCGGCTGATACTGCAAGGCGCCGCTGATCTGCCAGCCCCCGAAGACCGCGCCAAGCACCCCACCCTGCAGCAGGGGCTTGCCCCTGCCGAAGGGCAGCTCGTAAATGCTGGAAACCACGATGCGGTGCGGGCGGCCGTCGTTGGTGGAACGCCAGGTGGGCCGCGCGTCGAACTCGTTCAGGTAGAAGTCGGCTTCCTTCAGGTACAACCGGGTATACCCCACGTTGGCGCTGAAGCCGCCCGAGAGGCGCTTCTCGAAGCTCACCTCGAGCGCGTGCGATTTCGCTTCGCCCTCCGCGGTCCGCGTATTGCGCAACATGTCCCCGGAGGTCATGTGCGGGAACTCGCGCAGCAGTTGGTGCTTGCGGATGGTGCCGCTGGTAAAAAAGCCCTGCGTGGTCAGGTCCTGGTAAATCAGCGGATGCGAGTTCTGCAGTGATCTGAGGTTGCCGATGTTGAACGGGCTGGGGACGTTGCTGTTCAGATCGCCGGCGACCGCCGAGTTGCGCACCAGCCCGTCGGCCCAATATTTTTCCGGCAGGAAGTTCAGCCGCTTCGTCAGCGAGATGCGGTCCGAATACATCCCCGCGTAGGCCACCTCGAACATCATGTTGTGGCCGATCTGGCGCTGGACCCCGAAGCGCCAGCGCTGCTGGCGGGCATGACGCCAGTTGTAGTCCACGTAATTGAACTCGCGGCCGGCGCGGGCCATCACGCCCAGCGCGTCGCGGGTGGGCTCGTTAAAGCGCGTGCCGTCGGCGCGCACGGGAAACGGGTCGCGCAGCGGTGAGACGCCGTTGCGCGGGTCGCCGGCCAGCCAGGTCTGGCCGAAGTCGGTGCTGATGATGGTGCCGGTGCCGCGGCTGAAGCCGGTCTGGTCGGGCCCGTTATTGAGCACATTGTTGGTGTCGTAAAAAATGCCGAAGCCGGCGCGCAGCACCGTCCGCGAGTTCACCTGGTAGGAGACACCGAGGCGGGGCAGCCACAGCACCTCGCCCTTGCTCAGCCCGCGCGGCGTTCCAGCGGACCCGGGATAGAGCGCCCCGCCGCGCACCGTAAAGCCGGCGGCCGGGCGCTCGGCCAGCGGCCGCGCGGCATACGCCGCCTCCACAGCGTCGCTGACAGGCAGCTTCGCGCTGGGATCAAAGCCGCCGATCATGCGGTTGTAGCGCTCCGTGAAACCGCCCTCGTACTCCATCCGCAATCCCAGCGTGAACGACAGGCGTGGCGTGGCCCGCCAGTTGTCCTGGAAGAACCAGGCGTAGTAAGGATTATGGACGGCGTAATCGTCGTTGGTGCTGATGTTGATGCTGCTGGGGATGCCCAGCATGAACGCCGCACAGCTCAGGCCCAGGTCGCCGGCATTGTTCGTGTCGTCGGCGCGGCGCGTGTAGGAGTTGTTGAACCCGAACATGCCGGAGGAATTGCCGGGGCTGCCGCCCGTGCGGAAATGGTGCCGGACGTCCAGGCCGCCGGTGAAACTGTGCGCGCCGTGGACGGTGGAAACGTCCGACTTGCCGCCGAGGATCCGGTAGCGCGTAAAGCCGGGGTATCCGTCACTGATTTCGCGGTAGCCGGCCACTTCCAGGCGCGGCAGCAGCGTGTACGGCCCTGCTTTCTGGTCCACGTACCCCGGCAGGCCGACATCGGAGGGCTTGTAGGAGAGCGGCACCGGCCGGACGCTGCCCTCGCGGAACTCGTTGCCGACCACCGCGAGATTCAGGATCGTGCGGGGGTTCACCGTCCACACATAGTCCACCGTTCCGCCGATGTTGTGCCGGTTGAGGCCGTTGGTGTGGAGGCCGCGCGCCGTTTCGTAGGTCCAGTCGCCGCGGTCCTCCAGGAAATCGTTCCAGCTCCAGCGTCCGAAAATCTTGTGCTTCGGATTCAACTGGTAATCCACGCGGTTGCTGTAGGCCTTGTAATTCCAGTCGAACGGCGTGCCGATGGCCAGGTAGTTGTCGCGGCCCTCCGGGTTGCTGGTATTGTTGGGCGTGGGCAGCAGCTTCGCGTAGGCCGCATACATGGGGTTCAGGTTGCGCCGCGACTCGGGAATGATGTTGCCGGGGAACGGGTCGCGGATCACGTGGCCGAGGCGCGACGGGTCCAGCCGCGTCGTCAGCGGGTCATGCACGGT
>JBKKAI010000100.1:0-4714 GCA_046714815.1 Terriglobia bacterium
GCCCGGGCTACACGCTCTTCCTGAGCGAAACCGGGGCGCTGCTGGCCCTGCGCGGCCCGAAGCCCGCCGTCGTGCGCATGACGCTGGCCGGGGCCAATCCCGCGTCGCGCCTGGAAGCGGCCGATCCGCTTCCAGGGCGCAGCCATTACCTGATCGGCAGCGATCCGCGCCGCTGGCTATCGAACATTCCCACCGCAGCGCGTGTGAAGCAGCGGGAGGTCTATCCCGGCGTGGACCTGGTGTACTACGGCAACCAGCGCCGTCTCGAGTTTGACTTCATCGTGGCTCCCGGCGCCGACCCCGGCAGGATCCGGCTGTCGTTCGAGGGCGCACGCCGCCTGGTCATCGAAAAGAACGGCGACCTGCTGCTGCGTTTCGGGGAACGCGCCATGCTCCTGCGGCAGCTCCGCCCGGTGATCTACCAGGAAGTGGGCGGCGTGCGGCGCCCGATTGAAGGGCATTACGTACTCCGCGGGAAGCGCCAGGTGGGCTTTCAACTGGCGGCCTATGACCGCTCGCGCCCGCTGGTGATTGATCCGGTCCTCAACTATTCCACGTTCCTGGGCGGCAGCGGCGCCGACGCCGCCAACGCCGTCGCGGTGGACAACGCGGGCAACGCTTACGTAGCGGGAGACACCGGGTCGCTGGGCAGCTTTCCGCTGCTGAACGCCGCGCAGCCGGTTCCCGGCGGCGGCGCGCTGGACGCGTTCGTCGCGAAGATCAACGCGGCCGGCACGGCGCTGGTTTACTCCACCTACCTCGGCGGCAGCGGCGCGGATACGGCGCTGGGCATCGCCGTGGATACCGTGGGGAATGCGCTGGTCACCGGGCAGACGAGCTCGACCAATTTTCCGCTGACAGCGGCGGCGCAACCGGTGTTCGGCGGCGGATCGAGCGACGCTTTCGTGGTCCGGCTGCTCTCCACCGGGACGGTGAACTATGCCACTTTCCTGGGCGGCGGCGCGGCGGACTCGGGCGCCGGCATCGCCGTGGACACGAACGGCAATGCGTACGTGGGCGGATCCACGGCGTCGCTGAATTTTCCGGCGACGGGCGGCAGCTTCCAGACAGCGTGCGCGCTGGTCCTGGGCGGTTGCCAGAACGGGTTTGTGGCCCGGTACAGCCCGGCGGGCGCCGCGATCTTTGCCACCTATCTCCCGGCGCCCGTGGCCGCGATTGCGGTGGACGCCTCCGGCAACACGTACAGCGCGGGCGAAGCGGGAAGCGGCTTCCCGACCACGGCGGCGGTTTTCCAGAGCATTTTCGGCGGTGTCACCGACGCTTTTGCCGCCAAGCTGAACGCCGCCGGCACGGCGCTCAGCTATGCCACATACATCGGCGGGAGCGATCGCGACGCGGCGCTGGGCATCGCGGTGGATACGAGCGGCATCGCCTACCTGACGGGACTGACGGCCTCGACGAACTTCCCGGTGGGAGCATCGCCCATCCAATCTTCCTTCGGCGGCGGCATCAGCGACGCGTTTCTGGCCAAGCTCAGCGCCTCGGGCAGCGCGCTGCTGTACGCCACGTACCTGGGCGGCGCGGCGACCGACCTGGGCCGCGCTATCGCGGTTGATTCCGGCGGCACGGCTTATGCCGCGGGCAGCACCGGCTCGGCGAATTTCCCGGTGGTCAACGCGCCGCAGACGGCGTTCGGCGGCGGCGAAGACAGCTTTCTCACCGTGATCTCCAACACCGGCGCGACTCTGCTTTCTTCTTCTTATTTTGGAGGGGGAGGCGTGGATTCGGCCCGGGGCGTGGCGACGGATTCGGCCGGCGGCGCCTACATTGCCGGAAGCACGGGATCGGGCAACTTCGCCACCACCAGCGGCGTCGTTCAGGGCGCGTTCGGCGGCGTCACCGATGCGACAATCGCGAAATTTTCACAGTTCAGCGCCGATTGCAGCTTCTCGATCTTGCCCACCACGTCATCGTTCGGGCCGGGCGCAGGCACCGGCTCGGTGTCGGTCTCGGCGACGGCCGGCTGCGCCTGGACGGCGGTGAGCAACGCTTTCTGGATCACCATTACCTCGAGTTCGACCGGCGCCGGCAACGGAACCGTGACATTCTCGCTGGCGGCCAACACGGCCGGCGCGTCCCGCACCGGCCTGTTGACCGTCGCCGGCCAAACTGTGACGGTGATTCAGGGCGCCGCCGGCTGCACCTTTTCCCTGTCGCCCACCACCCGCCAGCACGGCTCGGGAACCGAATCGGGTACGGTGGCGATAGTCACGCCGAGCGCCTGCGCCTGGTCGGCGGCCGCCCAGGCAAGCTGGATTATCCTGACGGCCGAGAGTTTTGGAACCGGCAACGGTACGGTGGCCTATACCGTGGCGGCCAACACCGGCGCCGCCTCGCGTACCGGCGTCATCACGGTTTCCGGGCAGGTGTTTACCGTGATGCAGGCGGCGGGCAACACCTCGAACCTGGCCCCTTCGCTCACGTTGCTGTCACCACCGCGGGTGACCGTCGGCGGCCCGGCTTTCACCCTGCTGGTCGGCGGCGTCAACTTCGCGCCGGCCGCGGTGGTGCGCTGGAACGGTGTAGACCGGCCGACGACATTCCTCAATAGCACGCGGCTGGCCGCGTCCGTTTCCGGCGCCGACATTGCTTTTCTGGGAAGCATCCAGATCGCAGTGTTCAACCCGCCGCCCGGTGGCGGCTTCTCCAACTCCGCCACTTTCACCATCGCGCCACCCAGCGCCACCGCGCCGGTGCTCCAAAGGATTCAGCCCGCCAGCGCCACGGCCGGCGGCCCCGACTTCAATCTCATCGTCATCGGCTCGAACTTCGGGACAGGGTCGCTGGTGCGGTGGGAAGGCAACGACCGGACGACCACTCTGGTCAACTCCACCCAGCTCAGCGCCTTGATCCCGGCCAGCGACATTGTCCAGCCGGGCTTTCTGCACGTCAGCGTTTTTGACGCGTCTACCGGCGAGCTTTCCAATCCCCTGAACTTCACCATCAACTCTTCCGCTAACCCGGCGCCGATTCTAAGCGCCCTTTCTCCGCCGAGCGCCGGAGCGGGCGGGCCGGCCTTTGTGCTGACCGTCAGCGGCAGCGGTTTCGTTCCCCCGCCGGCGGAAACGCCATTGGGGCTGGGCGGCTCGGTGGTGCGCTGGAACGGCGCCGATCGCAACACCGGGTTCATCAGCGCCAATCAACTGGTGGCCTCCATCTCCACCGCCGATATCGGCACGATCGGGACCGCGCAGGTCACCGTATTCACGTCTTCGCCCGGCGGCGGCCTGTCGAGCCCGCTGCCTTTCCGGATTCTCTCCACGGCGCAAAACCCTGTTCCCGTTCTCACCTCGATGTCGCCCGCCAGCGCGCTGGCCGGGAGCGGTGAGCTCACGCTGGCGGTTACCGGCAGCAGCTTCGTGCCCGGCGCCGCGGTGCGCTGGAACGGCTTCGACCGCGAAACTACCTACGTCAGCTCGACGCGGCTGACGGCGATCATCTCCTTGCTGGAAGTGGCGGTTCCGGGCACGGCGCGAGTGACGGTTTTCAACCCCGAACCGGGCGGCGGCATCTCCAGCCCGCTGATTTTTACGGTCGGCAGCGGACCGGCGATCAACCCCGGTGGGGTCGTGAACGGCGCCAGCTTCAGCGCGCAGCCGCCGGCCGCGGCCTCGATCGCCTCGATTTTCGGGAATAACCTGGCCACCACCACCGCCGCCGCCGGCTCATTGCCGTTGCCCACCGCGCTCGGCGGGGCAGCGGTGAGCGTGAACGGGATTCCGGCGCGACTGTTTTTCGTCTCACCCGGGCAGATTAATTTCCAGCTTCCCTGGGAATTGCTCGGGCAAACGCAGGCCACGGTCACGGTGACCGCCGGCGGCGTGACTTCCGCGCCGCAGGCGCTCGCGCTGGCCGCGCACAGCCCCGCGCTGTTTTCCACGAATCAGCGGGGCAGCGGGCAGGGCGCGGCGCTGATTTCGGGCGCGGGCGTGCTGGCCGCGCCATCCGGCGCGTTCTCCGGCTCGCGCCCGGCCCGCGCGGGCGAATCCATCGAGATTTTTTCCACCGGCCTGGGCGCGGTCAGCAACCAGCCGGCCAGTGGCTCGGCCGCTTCCGGCAACCCGCTGTCGCTGACCACCACGCCGCCCGTAGTCACCATCGGTGGTTTTCCGGCGGTGGTCAGCTTTTCCGGGCTGGCGCCGGGTTTTGTGGGCCTCTACCAGGTGAATGTCATGGTTCCGGCGGGCGTGCCGGCCGGCGGCGCCGTTCCCGTGGCGCTCACCATCGGCGGCGTCTCGGCCAATATCGTCACTATCGCTGTGCAGTAGGAGCTTGCCACAAGGAGACTTATGCCCCGTCACCGGCTGTTCCGTTCCATCGGCGCGCTGATCTCCACCCTGACGGCCATCGCGGCCGCGCCGCCGTTCCTGTATTCCGCGGCCAAAGAGCCAAAGCCGCCGGTGGCGGAGGCCTTCGGCCGGCTTCCCATGCGCTTTGAGGTGAACCAGGGGCAGGCGGATGGCGCGGTGCAGTTTCTGAGCCGTGGCGAGGGCTACACGCTGCTGCTGACGCGCGGCGGCGGCGCCGTTTTGGCGCTGGGCAACGGCGCGGTGCAACCGCCACACGGCGGCCCGCGGCCCGCGACGCTGCGCCTGAGCCTGGCCGGCGCGAATCGCGCCGCCACCGCCGTGGCCCTCGATCCGCTTCCGGGCAGAAGCAATTATTTTATCGGGCGCGATCCACGCGCCTGGCG
>JBKKAI010000101.1:0-2524 GCA_046714815.1 Terriglobia bacterium
CAGGCGCAGGTTGGCCTCGATCAGCTCGCGCTTGGCGGCCTCGGCTTCCTGCTCGCCGCGGCGGATGATCTGCAGCGTGCGGCGCAGCTCGACGGCCGACGCGCCGGCTTCCTCCTCCACCAGCGCGATCTTGTTCTTGTGGTGCCGCATGTCGCGGCGCAGATCTTTGACTTCCTCTTCCTTGCGCGGCGTCTCCAGCTTCTTCTCGATGCGGGCGATGTCGCGCTCGAGGGGGCGCAGCACGTCCACGGCGCGGTCAATGCGCTCAATCAGCCGCTTCCGCTCCAGATGGGTAAACTCGATCGAGCGGATGCGGCGCGAGATATCCACGCGCGCGCGCCCCAGCGCGAAGCGGTAGCGCCGGTAGTCGCGCGGCTTCTTGGCCCGCGACACCAGCGCCAGCTTCGCCCGAAGCTGCTGGCTCTTCTTATAAAGCTTGGCGATGTCATCCACCGTGCCGGTGACCTCTTCGAGCTTCTCCTGGATTTTGTCGTCGGTGAGCTCGTCGTCGTTGAAGACCACCATGCCCTTGATCGAGCGCGCCCCCGACTTGAGATCCTCGCCCAGCTTGAGAATTTCGCGGATGACGATCGGCGTGCGCGACATGGCCTTGAGCACGTTGTTCTGGCCGCGCTCGATGCGCTTGGCGATCTCCACCTCGCCCTCGCGCGTCAGCAGCGGCACGGTGCCCATCTCGCGCAGGTACATCCGCACCGGGTCATTGGTCTTCTCGAGAGCGCCCGGCGTCAGATCCAACTCGACTTCATCGCCGGCTTCGTCCACCTTCTTGTCGAAGTCCACTTTCTCGTCGTGCGGGCCGCCCTCGATCACTTCCATGCCGCCGCCACCGAACGTCGTCAGCAGGTCATCGGCGTCATCCGGCGGCGTGCCGGCTTCGGCGGGCGCAAGCTCGCCCATCTCGTTCATGTCGTCATCAACGAGGTAGCCCTTCTCCTTGTTGCCGGTGTGGATGAGCTCTTTTATCTCGTCGTATTTGTCGTCAATACCCAACGCTGGATGCTCCTTCTGAAAGTTCGCGGGCGGGCCGCTTTTGGACGATGGCAGGCGACAAGGCCACACCTCGGCGCGGCCTCCGCTGCCCCTATACAAATAGATGTTGTCTTGCGGACAAGAGTTTCAGATAAGAATGGACAATCGAGTATTATACACGATTTCCGGCAAGGTCAGTTGGCGGTTTCGAGCGGGCTTCCGGCCGCTGACTCCCGCTTGTCCGGCGGCAGCCGGTGCTGGGCGTTGAGCTCGGCGTCAATCCGGTTGATTTCAAAGGCGATCTTGGCCAGAGCCGGGGCCAGAGACAGGGGCTCGGCGGGCGAGGTCGCCGCCAGTTCCTGCTGGCTGCGCTGGAGTTGGCGGCGTTGGGCGCGTAGTTGCTTGATCCTGCCCAGTTCCTCGATGTATTCGAGCGCTTTCTCGCGGCCGATCAGGTCCACCGTTTCCTGGTTCACCATCCCCGCCAGCAGCGCGCGCTCATTCGGCTCCAGGCGATCCAGCAGCGCGGTCATATCCATCGCTTCTCCGGCGGCTGGATCGGCGGCTGGATCGGCTCCCAGGTCCATCTTGCTCAGCGTGATGAAGATCGGCCGCGAAACCCAGTCCGCCCACAAATCTCCCGCTGCGAGCGCCCGCAGTAGATCGGGGCGCGCCGGGGCGTTTTCCAGGACGGCGCGCAGCAGCTCTTTCTCGCACTGGCTGACGTTGGGCGCGGGCCCGCCCGACCAGGAGCGCCGCTCGGCGGCCGCCGCCGCCAGCTCGCGCCCCACCACCTGGCGGTCCAGACCCAGCCGGTCGGCCATGTCCTTGGCCATTTCGGCGCGCTCCATCGGGTCGGGCAGCTTGTAGATGTACTGGAGCAGGTGTCGGCCGGCTTCGGTGCGCCCGCCCGCGGTGGAGAGGTCAAAGCGGGCGCGCACCCGGTCCACCAGGAAGTTGAAGAAAGACGGCGCGCCGGCCAGCGCCTCCCTGTACGCTTCGGCGCCGCGCGCGTGTACGAATTCATCCGGATCCTGGCCGTCGGGCAGCGCCAGCACGCGCGCGTCGAGCGCTTCTTCGAGCAGCGTCGAGAGCGACCGCTCGGTGGCGGCCGAGCCGGCCGAGTCCGGGTCGTAATTCACGACGACCGTCTTGACCATCGGCGCCAGCGCCTTGACGTGCAGCAGCGTCAGGCTGGTGCCGCAGCTGGCCACCACGTTCTTCACACCCGCCGACCAGACGGCGATGGCGTCCATGTAGCCTTCCACCAGCACCACCCGCCCCTCGCGGCGCATCGTATCGCGCGCCCGGTGAAAATTGAACAGCAGGCGGCTCTTGCGGTAGATTGGAGTCTCGGAGGAGTTGAGATACTTGGGCTGGTCCCCGTCGCGCAGCGCGCGCCCGCCGAAGGCCACAATCTTGCCGGATTCGTTGGCGATGGGGAACATCAGACGCGCGCGGAAGCGGTCGAAGTGGCCTCCGGCCCGGAGCTCACGCTCGGGGTCGCCTCCGGAGTCGCGCTTCAGAACCAAGC
>JBKKAI010000102.1:0-3635 GCA_046714815.1 Terriglobia bacterium
ACCGTCGGCGAAGCCCACCGTGGGCTCATAGCCCAGACACTTGCGCGCGGCCGAGATATCGGCCAGCGAGTGGCGAATATCGCCCGCCCTGGGCGTGTCATAGACCGGATCCGGATTGCACTGGAGCAGACGGGCCAGCGTCTGCAGCGTATCGTTCAAAGTGAACCGGAAACCGGTGCCGATGTTGAACGTTTTCCCCGGCGCGCCGGCAGCCTGGCAGGCCAGCAGGTTCGCCTGGACCGCGTTGGCGACAAACGTGAAATCGCGCGACTGTTCGCCGTCGCCGAAGATTCGCGGCCGTTCACCCAGCAGCAGCGCGCTGATAAACTTTGAGAGCACACCCGAATAAGGTGAGGTAGGATCCTGACGCGGCCCGAAAATATTGAAGTAGCGCAACGAGACTGTCTCGAGGCCGTAGACGTGGTGGAAAACCTTCATGTAATACTCGCCCACCAGCTTGCTCACACCATAGGGAGAAAGCGGCTCGGGCGTCATGGTCTCGACCTTGGGCAATGTCGGGGTTTCGCCGTAGGCCGAAGAGGACGCGGCATAGACAACGCGCTCGACGCCCGCGTTTTTGGCGGCTACAAGCAACTGCAGCGTGCCGTCGGCATTGGCGCGATGCGTGGTGATCGGATCGGCAATGGACTTGGGCACCGAGGGGATGGCCGCCTGGTGCAGAACGTAGCGGACGCCCGCCACGGACCGTAACAGGGCCGCCGGATCGCAGATATCACCCTGCATCAGTTCGATCCGGTCGCGCACTTCTTTCAGGTTCTCCAGCCTGCCGGTGGAAAGGTTGTCGAGCACGCGGACCCGCTCGCCGCGCTCCAGCAGCTCGCGCACCAGCGCCGACCCGATGAACCCGGCCCCGCCGGTTATAAGGTACGTATCCATCAACTTCTACTTTACCGCAACCAGCAGGAATGAGAACAGAGGCATTCACGGCACGCCCCCGGAGTGCCGCGCAGCCGGCATTTAGCCGGCTCCAGGCGCCGGGCAGAAGCCTGGCGGCAACGTTCGCTCCCGTGTCATTCCGGGGTCGCCGCGGCGACCGAGGAACCTGCTTTTCAGTGCCAAGCGCGTGTTGCAAAAGCAGGTTCCTCGGGCCGACAAAAAAGCGTCGCCCCTCGGAATGACAGGTTGGGCAGGTCCCGATCTCGGTTTTGGGCGGACATACGCGTGGCCGATGCGCGCCTTGCAAAGCGGGCGAGGCTTCATTTACAATCGGCCCATCGGAAACCCAATTCTCTGAGGCCGCCCGTCTTCTGGGGGGCGGCGGAGGGCCGCGTGGACAAAAAGTGGTACAGCTACTTCGTCTCGGTGGACCCGGACAAGCCGGTCGAAGGGGTAGCTCCTGAAGAAGAGCCGCTGTATCCGCCGGAGCCGCCGCCGACGAGCGCGTCCCGCGGGGCGGGCGCGGCTCCCGGTACGACTGCATCCCGCGGACAGCGGCAGGCCACCCCGACGCCTCGCGGCGCCTCGCCGAGCGCCGCCCAGACCGTGGCGGACATCGCCTCGACGATCGCACAACCCAAGTTCAGCGGGCCGGTCGGCAACCCGACCTCGTTTGAGGAGATCTACAACGTTGCCGAAATCCCGGCTCCCCCACACGGCTACACCATCCTGAAAGTGGCGGAGATGCTCCGGAGCGAGCACCTTGCCTCGCTCCCGCCGAAAGTGAAACGCAGCTCGATCCTGGTGGCACTCGACGCCGCGGGTGTCAAGATTGACGAGATCATCCAGGACGCCGTGCGGCGCGACCGTGCCCTGGACACTTACGAGCGGCTGCAGCAAAGAACGCTCGACGAGCTCGAAGCGCGCAAGGCGAAGGAGAACCGGCAGATCCAGGCCGAGGTTGACAAGCTGGTAGCCGAGCACCAGGCGCGCATCGAAGCCAACGAACAAGAGGTCGTGCGCGAGAAAGAACGCGTCACCGGCTGGCGGGCCAAGAAGCTGCACGAGGAGGAACGGATCGCCGAGGCGGTCTCCCATTTCGTGCTGGAAAACCCGATCACCACCGGCCCCGCCGCGTCCGAACCGGCGGACGGACCGGGAGCGCGCGCTCCCGTCCCGACGCCGAAACCGAAGGGGTCCTAACCAGTTCCTAACCAGGCCCGGACTTGCGCCGGGTTCCGGAAAGAAGGAGTCAATATGTGGCGACGATTCTCCCGAATGGTGCGTTCGTTCGTTGGCTTCTTCATCTCCGCTGCCGAAAACCCGGAGATCATCCTCGAACAGAACATCCGCGACATGAATGACCAGGTGCCGCGGATGAACGAGAGCATCGCCATGGTGAAAGCCAACCAGACGCTGCTCGAGAGAGAAGAAGCCAAGTACAAGGCGGAAGTCCAGGAGCTGACTTCGAAGGTGAAAGCCGCCATCCAGGCGGGACGCGACGACCTGGCGGGCAGGTTCGCCACCCAGCTCGAGCAAGTACGCAGCGCCATGGCCCGCACCAGTGGGCAACTGGCCACCGCCCGCGCCGCGTTCGAGAAGGCCAACAGCGTGAAGCAGGCCTTCCTGCGCGAGAAAGACCGCAAAACCCAGGAAGCGCTGCATGCCATCCGGGACTATCGCCGCGCCCAGTGGCAGAAGAAAGTGGCCGACGCCATGGAGCAGTTCGAGGTGGCGGGCATCAGCCAGACCCACGATGACATGTTGCGCAGGGTTGAGGAAATGACCGCAGTTAACGAAGCGCGCATGGACATGGCCATGGACAAGGTTGACACGGAGAGCGTGAAAATCGAAGAAGAGGCCGAGAAGATGCGCGCGAGCGAGCTGGTGAAACAGTTCAAGGTGGAGATGGGCCTGGTGGCGCCGGAGCCCTCCGCGGCGGCAGCGGAGAAAACCATCGGCTCGAAGGAAGCGCAGAAGACTTCCTGAGCCGGCAACAGCGCGACGGAGTTCTTGAGCACAGTTCTTGAACAACAGCGAGGTGAATGATGGCGGTTCGAATTGAAAAAGGCGGATGGGTCCTCATCTTTCTCATCGGCCTGGGCCTGGTGGGCTACAGCCTGAAGCGGTACGGGCTGCTCGACAAGCTGGTGCCGGGCGCCGAAGTACGGGAGAGCACGGTGCCGCGCCGCGCCGACCTGCCGGGCATGGAAGGGTCGCGGGCGGTGAACGTGGCCGCCGAGCCGCTGCCGGGTAGCCGCGCTGGCTGCGGCGACAAGCCCGAGGTGCGCCTTCTGCTGTGGGCCTGGAACGCGCAGATGGGCTTGATGTTCGCCAACGGCGGCGGGCAGTCCACCAGCGGCAGCCTGATGTGCCAAAAGGGAGTGAACCTGCGCCTGATCCGCGAGGATGACGTCGGCAAGATGCAGGAGTCGCTGGTGGCCTTCGCCACCGAGTTGAAAGGCGGCAACCGCAACCCGTCCAAGGGCGGCCACTTCGTCGCCATCATGGGCGACGGAGGCGCGGCGTTTCTGCGCGGCCTGAACAGCACACTGAAGCGCCTCGGGCCGGAATACATCGCCAAAGTGGTCGGCTCTGCCGGCTACTCCCGCGGCGAGGACAAGTTCATGGGGCCGCCGGAGTGGAAGGCCACGCCGGCCGCATCGCGAGGCGGTCTGGTGGCCGGCGTGCTCCGCGATGGCGACTGGAATATCGCGCAGAAGTGGCTGGGAGATAAC
>JBKKAI010000103.1:0-3239 GCA_046714815.1 Terriglobia bacterium
TCATCGGTGCGCCTCATCCAGTCTTGCAGCAGCGCGGTGAGCTCTTTGACGCGGCCGGCATGGGCGGGATCGGCGGCCAGACTGCGCGTCTCGAAGGGGTCGTTTCTGATGTCGAAGAGCTGGGTTGTCTGCCGGCCGGCGACGTTGTAGCGGATGAGTTTCCAGTCCGGCGTGCGCACGGCGCGCTGGAAATCGCGGTAGGCGAAGAACACGGAGTCGCGTGTCGCGGCGTTCGCGCCGCGCAACACCGGCGCCAGGCTGGTCCCTTCGATGGAGGCGGGCGCGGCGACACCCGCCAGGCCGCACAGCGTGGGGAACAGGTCCATGAGGTAGCAGAACTGGCCGCGGCGCTGGCCGCGCGGCAGACCCGCGCCGCCAATCACCAGCGGCACGCGCACGCTGTGATCATACACGTTCTGCTTACCCATCAGCCCGTGGCTGCCGAGGGCCAGCCCGTTGTCGGCCGCGAAAACAATCACCGTGTTGTCCGCGTGACCGCTTTCCTCCAGCGCCTTGAGCACGCGGCCGATCTGCGCGTCCATGTGGGTGATCATTCCGTAGTAGGCGGCGATGTGCTCGCGGATCACCGCCGGAGTGCGCGGCCAGGGCGCAAGCTGTTCGTCGCGCACCTTCAGCTCGCCGTTGTCGAACGGGTGCTCGGGCAGAAAATTCTGCGGCAGCCGGACTTTTTCCGGCGGATACATGTCCAGGTACTGTTTCGGCGGCGTCCGCGGGTCATGGGGCGCGGTGTAAGCGGCATAGAGCAGGAAGGGATTGCCGCCGCGGTGGTTCCGGAGGAATCCGATGGCGGAGTCGGTGAAGAGCTCGCTTGAAAACTTGCCGCCGGTGCGTTGCCGGGCCTTTTCGTAACGGCCGCTCGGGTCGAAATCCTGCACCGGCACCTTGCTCTGGTCCGACATCCCGCCGAAAAAGACATTCTCAGCGGAGGCGAAACATCGCGCATGAAGCCGCGGGCCGTTGTGCCACTTTCCCGTGGCGAAGGTCGTGTAACCGGCCTGCCGCAATGTCTCGGGAAACAGCGCCACCGGCGGATTCTCCGCCTCGGGTTCCTGCGGCGGCGCGATCATCCGGTTGTGGGCATGAAAGAGCGACTGCCCGGAGAGAAGCATGGCGCGGCTGGGAACGCACACGGCCGGGACCGTACCGCCCATGATGAACGCATGTGTGAAGGCCACGCCGCGGCGCACCAGGCGATCGAGGTTGGGCGTCTGGATTTCGGGATTGCCGAGGGCGTGCAGCGTGTCGAACCGCTGGTCGTCGGCGACGAGGACCAGGAAATTCGGCCGCCGGCGCTGTCCTTGGGGTTGCGCCTCCGCGGTGTCGCCGGCCATCGCCGCTGCCGCCCCAGCCGTCGCTTTCAGCCAATCCCGCCGATTCATAAGCGCCTCAAGTTTCTCGCGCGACCAGCCGCGCCTGGTGGTTCGAGCTCGACCGAGTAGATCTGCTTGCCTTCAAGATCATGCAACGAAGACGTCAGCGCCCTGGTCCGCGCATCAATGCGGATCTGGCCGAAGAACTGAAGCCCATCCGACGGCGGCCGGTTGCCCTTCATGCCCGGCGGAATCCCCAGGAACTTCAACTGTGGACCGAAGGTGTTGTCCAGCCGTCCCGGGCCGAAGGTGCCGGCATGGATCGGGCCGGCTACAAACTCCCAGAACGGATCAAACCCGGTGAACTGCGCCCGGGCGGGGTCGTAGTAGTGCGCCGCACAGTAATGAATGTCGCCGGTGATCCAGACGACGTTACGGATGCGGCTGGCCTTCAGAAAACGCAACAGCTCGGCGATCTCCAGTTCGCGGCCGAGCGCGGGACCATCCCCATTCGCGACGGCCTCGAAGCGGTCCGGCCCATCCCGAACGGTGATTCCAATGGGCATGTCGCTGCTGATCACTTTCCAGGTCGCCCGCGAGGCCCTCAATGCCTGCTTCAGCCAGTCGAGCTGGCCGCGCCCGAGAAAGGCGGTCTCGCCGCCCGCGGCGGCCTGCCGGTTGGCCGTGTTCGGGCCGCGGTAAGTGCGCTCATCGAGCAGGAAGAGATCGAGCAGCGGGCCGTATCGGAACGAACGATAGATGCGCTCGGGGTCGCGCAAGGACGAGCGGATCGGGGTGTACTCGAAGAACGCGCGGCGGCCCCGCGCCGCCAGCAGCGAGGCGCTCTTCACCTGGTAACGCGGATCTTCGATGATCTGGCCGGGATACCAGTTATTGCGCGTCTCGTGATCATCCCACTGGACCACTTGGGGAACCTCGGCGTTGAACCGGCGCAGGTTTTCATCGAGCAGGTTGTACGCGAAATTGCCGCGATACTCCTGTAATGTTTCGGCGACTTTGGACTTGGCCTCCGTCACCACATTCTTCCAGACCGTGCCGTCGTCCAGACGCACCTCGGCGGGCATCGGGTTATCGGCGTAGATCAGGTCGCCGCAGTGAATGAACAGGTCCGGCCGGGCGCGCCTCATCGTTTCGTAGAGCCGCATCCCACCCCAGTCCCGGTTGATGCCAAACCCCTGCCCGCCGGTATCGGCGGAAAAGACAAACGAGACGTCGCGGGGCGCGGCGGGCGCGGTGCGGAAGCGGCCCGCGGCCGGCTCGCTCGATACGCGGGGGTTGGCCAGATCCTCGTAGCGGACGCGATAGAAGATGATCTCGCCCGCCGGCAGGCCGGCCAGCTCGATCTTGGTGGTGAAATCGGACGATTCCAGCGCTGCCGGGCCGGGGACGCGGCGCGCGTTACGGAACGAATCACTGGTGTCCCACTCGACGATCATTTGCGCCGGCCGATCGCAGCGGCTCCAGATCACCGCGCTTTCCGCGGTCACGTCGCCGCTCGCGATGCCGCAGGGAAGCGCCGGCCGGTCCTTGTCCTGGATCAGAAATGCGGCCGCCGAGGAAACGAAGTGTCTGCGAGTGATCGGCATCGCCACGATAACTTAGCAGGATTCTTCGAGCGGACAAGAGGAATCTCCGCGGCGTTCAACCCTCCCGTGTCATTCCGAGCGAAGCGAGGAACCTGCTTCTCAGTGCCAAGCGCCGGTTGCAAAGCAGGTTCCTCGGGCCGACAAAAAGCGTCGTCCCTCGGAATGACAGGGCGGACAGGGCCTATCACTTGTCTGTCGCGAACCATTCCCGCCTGGCGTTCCCATACCCGGCGGATAATCCGCTAGCCGGTGCTACGCGACGATCGGCTGGGGAATCGGCGCGGCCGTGGCGGGCCGGATC
>JBKKAI010000104.1:0-2579 GCA_046714815.1 Terriglobia bacterium
GGTCGATGCCGAGTTGGTGCAGCACGGTGGCGTGGATGTCGGTGATGTAGTGCGGTTGCGTAACGGGTGCGAAGCCGAACGGGTCGCTGGCTCCGTGCACCACGCCGGCCTTGATGCCGCCGCCGGCCAGCCAGCAGCAGAAGCCGTCGGCCCAGTGATCGCGGCCGCGGGTGTTATAAGGCGCCCGGCCAAACTCCGTACCCCAGACTACGAGAGTGTCGTCGAGCATGCCGCGCTGCTTCAAGTCCTTGACCAGGGCGCCGATCGGCTGGTCGCAAGCGGCGGCATTGGGGCCGTGGTTGCCCACGACATCGTTATGGGCATCCCAGCCGAGCGGCAGGTAAATCTGCACGAAGCGCACGCCACGCTCTACCAAGCGCCGGGCGGCCAGGCAGAGGGACCCGCAGGACCGTGTGCGGGCATCGTCGAGGCCGTACATTTTTCGCGTCGCCGCGGATTCCTGGTCGAGCTGCATGGTCTCCGGCACCGAGGTCTGCATGGCGAAGGCCAGCTCATAAGCCTTGATGCGGGCGCGGAGCGTGGGATCGTCTGGGTAATCGATGCCGGCCAGCTGATTGAGCTTGCCCAGCAAGCTTAGCTCCATTTCTTGTTCTCGCTTCTGCCGGCCGCCATAAGGCGACAGGAACGGCAGTCCGCTATTGGAAGTGATGCGCACCCCGCCGTACTCCGGCCCCAGGTAGCCGGCGCCGTGGGCCCATTCGCCGCCGCAGCACTCGCTGATGCCGCCGCCCAGGACGACAAACTGCGGCAGGTTCTGGTTGAGCGACCCCAGGCCATAGCTGAGCCAGGAGCCAATGGTGGGATGGATACCACCCTCACGCGAGTGGCGGCCGTTATGCCAGGTCAGCTGGGCGCCGTGGCAGTTGTCGTCAACCCAGAGGGAACGAACCACGGCGATGTCATCCGCACAGGAGCCGATGTGCGGCCACCAGTCGGCCACCTCCAGGCCGCTCTGGCCATACCTCTTGGAACCAATCTGCATGTTGCCCACATTGCTCTTGTGGTACTTGGCCGCGACTGCATTTTTGTGCGGCGTGTCGCCGACCTTCTTGCCGGTGTACTGGTTCAATTCCGGTTTGGGGTCGAAGCTCTCGATGTGGCTCACGCCGCCGGCCGAGAAGATCCAGATGACCGACTTGGCCTGCGGCGGGTGGTGCGACTTACCATCCGGCGCCGGGTTATCCGCGCGGGCCACGCCGTCCTTGAAGAGCATGGCGCCCAGAGCCAGGCCGGTGAAGCCCATGCCGGTGTCCATCAGAAAAGAGCGTCGCGTCACACCACTGCGGGGAGCGTTCATGGAAGCCTCCGGGGGATCTAATCTCATTTTCTCTCAGCGGATGGTCACAAAGTCATGATGGTTCATCAGGATGCGGACGAGGCTTTCCCGCGCCCGCACGGTGGGGTCGGGAGACGGCGAGCGTTCGTCCACGACGGCCGTTGGGTTTCGGCTGGGGCCGTAGAGTTTCACCTGTTCCTGGAGGAAGGAGGCGCACTCGGCCAATTCCTCGGCAGTCGGCGGCCGCGACAGCACCTGCTCGAACGCAGCCTTGACGAATGCTTCATTCTCGGCCCCTAGCTTGCCGTGGAGCGCGCGGGCCGCCAGGCGGGCGTGCTTGACCGTCAGCTCACTGTTGGCCAGGGCCAGGGCCTGCTGCGGCACGGTGCTCGTGGTGCGCTGATAGCACTCGACGACCGAGGCGGTGTCGAAGATCTTCAGGAACTCCATCTGGTGCTCCTGGGCGTGGCGGAAGTAGAGGCTGCGGCGCGGCACCACCAGCCCCTTGGTGTAGTCGATGTCGGGACCACCCATGGCCAGGTCGAGCGCGCCAGAAAGGTGGAAGAGCGAGTCGCGCACCACCTCGGCTTCCATGCGTCGGGACGGCATCCGCCAGACATAGAGGTTATCTCGATCAAGGGCGACGTTGGCCGGGTTGGTGGTCGAGGCCATGCGGTAGGTGGCGCTGGTCACCATGAGGCGGTGCATGCGCTTCATGTTCCAGCCGCTCAGACTTCCTCCGGGGGCTGACGCCCCCGGCTCGCCAAGCATGAATTCGGCCGCTAGCCAGTCGAGCAGAGCGGGATGCGTCGGCGCCGCGCCGTTGCGGCCGAAATCGAAGACGCGGGGCACGATTCCCTGACCGAAATGCCGCAGCCACAGGTGATTCATGGCGACGCGGGCGGTCAGCGGGTTTTCGGCATCGGCGATCCAGCGGGCCAGGGCCAGGCGGCGGCCGCTGCTGATCTCCGGATAGGTCTTGATGGGCCGGCCGCTATAGGCCGTCGTCGGCTTCGAGCGCAGCTTTTCTTCGGCGGCGGCCAGCGCTTTCTCAGCGGCAGCCACGCGCTTGGCCAATTCTGGCCTGGCGCTTGCCGCGGCGGCCCGGTGTGCCTGCTGGGCGGCGAGCACGCCCTTTCGCGCTTCGACCACGGCCAGCCGGCGCTGGGCGGCAGCCGCCTCGATGGCGGCGGCGATCCATTCCTCCGAACCGACCTGGTCCGCATCCTCCAGCCGCTCGGCCCGCAGCACGGCGAGCAACGCGGCCTCGCGTGCCTGGGCC
>JBKKAI010000105.1:0-3261 GCA_046714815.1 Terriglobia bacterium
CTTCACAAATTCCCGCCGCTCGACCATGCGTTCCTCCAAGTCACGTACCATACTCTCGTATTCCCGCCCAGTCAAAGGGGCGCGGACAAGGATGCCGGCCTGCGATGGCACGCCATTCGAGAGGGCATGGTTCCAGCCCGGGTACTTCGAAGGAAAATGGGTCCGGCAGCGCACCATAATCAAAAAAAGTCATAGCATCGAAGTCATTGTTTTCGGGACGTTTTCAGGTAAGATGGGAGCGATCGGGGCCCCAGGGGGAGTGTGTGCGCGCGGGGGAAACCTGCGCGCTGGGAGATGGGTCGAAATGTGCTGTTCCAAGACCGCATTCCTGGCCAAGACACTGGTTTTGTCAGCCGCGCTGGTGGGCGGCGCGGCATTGCTTGCGCCGCGCGTAAACAAGGCGGCGCCGGCCGAGTTTACCGAGAGCCAGCGCAAGTACTGGGCGCTGCAAAGAGTGGTGCGCCCGGCCCCGCCGGCTGTGCGGCGCGCGGCCTGGGTCCGCAACCCGATTGACGCGTTCGTGCTGGCGCAACTCGAAGCGAAGAGTTTGCAGCCGGCGACGCCCGCCGACAAAGTCACGCTTTTGCGCCGCGCGACGTTCGACCTGACCGGCCTTCCTCCCACGCCGGAGGAAACCGCAGCATTCATCGCCGACGGCTCGCCAAAAGCCTTTGAAAAAGTGGTGGACCGGCTGCTGGCTTCCCCGAGCTACGGAGAGCGTTGGGCGCGGCACTGGCTGGATCTAGCGCGCTACGCCGAAAGCGAGGGCTTCAAGGCCGACGAGACGCGCCCCAACGCTTGGCGTTACCGCGATTACGTTATCCGCGCCTTCAACAACGACAAGCCCTACGACCGTTTCGTACGCGAGCAAATCGCCGGTGACGAGCTGTGGCCCGACGATCCCGAGGCGCGCGTGGCCACGGCCTTCAATCGTCATTACCCGGACGAAAGCAACGCGCGGAACCTGATGCAACGGCGGCAGGAGATCCTGAACGATGTCACCGACGCGACGGGCGCCGTCTTCACCGGGCTCACCTTCGGCTGCGCCCGCTGCCACGACCACAAGTTCGACCCCATCCTTCATGCCGACTACTACCGCCTGCAAGCCTTCTTCGCCGGCATCCGCGCCGACGACGAAATCGTGATGGCGCCCCCTGAGGTGGCCCGCGAGCAGGCGCAGCAGATGGCTATCTGGGATCAGAAGACCAGGGACATCCGCGAGGCGATGATGGCGCTCGAGGAACCGCGCCGCAAGGAGATCGTTGACGAATTGTTCGAAAAGTACCCACCGGAGATCCAGGCAGCTATTGCGAAACCGGACGCCGAGCGGACGCCCATCGAATGGCAGATGTACTACAAGGCCAAGCCCTACATGAACCCCGACCGGGAAAGCGTGGCGAAGGGACTCAAGGGCGAAGCGAAGAGGAAATGGGAGAAGCTGAAGGTAGACCTTGACCAGTTCGCCGCGCTGCATCCGGGAGAGTTGCCGCTCGGCGTCGGCATGACCGACTCCAGCCCGCAAGCGCCGAAGACGCACGTGCTGGCCATCGGCGTCTATGACGCGCCGCAGCAGGAGGTGCAGCCGGGCTTCCTTTCGATCCTCGACCCCGCTCCGGCAAAGATCGTGTCGCCCTCGAATGGCACTACCGGCCGCCGGACGGCGCTGGCCAACTGGCTGGCCACGCCGGAGAATCCGTTTACGGCGCGGGTGATGGTGAACCGTCTTTGGCATCATCACTTCGGCCAGGGCATCGTGGCCACTCCCAGCGATTTCGGGGCGATGGGAGAGAGCCCCTCGCATCCAAAGCTGTTGGACTGGCTGGCCAGCGAGTTCACAGCGAACGCCTGGAGCATGAAGTACATGCACCGGCTGATCATGAACTCCAACACCTACCGGCAGGCGTCGCTCAACCGCGTGGAAGCGGCGCGGGTGGACCCGCAGAACCGGCTGCTGTGGCGCTTCCCGCGCCAACGGCTGGAAGCCGAAGTGATCCGGGACGCGTCGCTGGCCGTCGCCGGCCTGCTTGATCCCAGGGTTGGCGGCCCGAGTGTTTTCCCCGAGCTGCCGCCAGGCATGGAAAGCCGCGGTGGCTGGAAGCTCAGCAAGGATCCGGCGGAGCGCAATCGCCGCGGCATTTACATCTTCGTGCGGCGCAATACGCGCTATCCCATGCACGAGGTATTCGACATGCCGGACACGCACGAAAGCTGCGGCCGGCGCAACATTACCACCACCGCCCCGCAGGCGCTGACCATGCTGAACAGCCGGCTGGCACTGGAATGGGCGCAGGCGTTCGCCGGCCGCGTGCTCGATTCGGCGGGGCCGGACCTGAACGCACAGATTGACGCCGCCTATCGGATGGCGTTCTCGCGGCGGCCGGACAAAACCGAGCTGGCCGTGGCGCACAGTTTCTTCGGCCGCCACCGCGCGATACTGGCCGAGAGAGTGGCGGCGGGCGAAAAGTTGGCTCTGCCTGGGGCGAATCACGGCACGATCGAGCCGGCAGCGGCGGCGTCCCTGGTGGATTTCTGTCACATGCTGATGAACTCGAACGAGTTTGTTTATCGGAACTAGGAGCAAAGGTCATGGCTGACGACAACCGCGCACTTCATGTCCTGCCCGTCCGATCGCGCCGCGAGTTTCTCTACCGCGCCGGCAGCGGCCTCGGCGCCCTGGCCCTGAATTTCCTGCTCGACCGGGACAGCTTGGTCCCCGGCGCGCAGGCGGCGGGCAAAGGCCCCATCAATCCGCTGGCCCCCAAGCAGCCCCACCTGCCTCCCAAGGCGAAGTCCATCATCTGGCTGTTCATGGAGGGTGGCCCCAGCCACGTGGACTTGTTTGACCCCAAGCCGGAGCTGGATCGGCTGGCCGGCCAGCCCATGCCGGCATCCTTCGGCCGTCCGATTACGGCGATGGGAACGGCAAGCAACACGCTGATGCCCTCGAAGCGCACCTTCACGCGGCACGGCAAGAGCGGGCTGTGGGTTTCCGACTGGTACTCACGAGTCGCCGAGCACATGGACGACATCGCCGTGATCCGCTCGTGCTGGGCCGACGGGCTGAACCACGTCGGTTCCGTCTGTCAGATGAACACCGGCTCGATCCTGGCCGGCCGGCCGTCGCTGGGCGCCTGGACCACTTATGGCCTGGGCACCGCGAATGAGAACCTGCCCACGTTCGTGATTCTTACCGATGCCGCCGAGGTGCTGGGCGGGCCCAAAAACTGGAGTTCCGGATTCCTGCCGGCAACGTTTCAGGGC
>JBKKAI010000106.1:0-7841 GCA_046714815.1 Terriglobia bacterium
AAACCCCTTTGTTTTCAGTGCCGCTGAACGGCATCTGGCTTGCACCCCTCGGTTGCCGCTGGTATAAAAGGAGGGGAATCTTGAGCGCAGCAACTTCGTTCATGGATGAAACCAACGTCACTTCCAATCCGGCCGCAGAGCTGCCGATTCACGTCCTTGTGGTGGATGACCAGGAGGTGATCCGGGAGTTGTGCAGCGAGATTGGCGAATCGCTGGGGTACCGGGTGTCGGTGGCGGCGAGCGGCGACGAGGCGCTGGAGGTAATGGAACGCGAGCACGTAGACGTGCTGATGGCGGACCTGAAAATGCCGGGGATGAGCGGCATGGAGCTGCTGGAAAAGATCAAGGGAAGGTCGGGGCAGACCGAAGTGCTGATCATGACGGCGTTCGGCAGCGTGCCCTCGGCGGTGCAGGCGATGAAGCTGGGCGCCAGCGACTACATCACCAAGCCGTTCAACATCGAAGAGGTGAAGCTGCTGCTGGAGCGGGTGGTGCAGAAGGCGAACCTGGTGAACGAGAACCGGCTGCTGCGCGAGCAGGTGCGTTTCCAGAACGGGTACGGGGATCTGCTGGGCACGTCGCCGGCGATGCAGAAGCTATTCAGGATGATCGTCAAGGTCAGCCAGAGCCTCTACCCGGTACTGATCGTGGGCGAAAGCGGAACGGGCAAGGAGCTGGTGGCGCGCTCGATCCACCAGAGTGGGCCGCTGCGCGAAAAGCCGTTCCTGCCGGTGGACTGCAGCGCGCTGGTGCCGACGCTGATCGAGAGCGAGTTGTTCGGCTACGTGCGGGGCGCCTTCACCGGCGCGATGCGCACCCGGGAAGGGCTTCTGGAGGCGGCGCAGGGGGGAATGGTCTTCCTCGACGAGATCGCCGAGTTGCCGGTGGATCTGCAGGCCAAGCTGCTGCGGGCGCTGCAGGAGCGGGAGGTGAAGCCGGTGGGCAGCAACCGCCGCGTCCGTTTCGACGCCCGCATCATCGCCGCCACCAACCGCGATCTGGAAGTCGCTATCCAGCAGGGCCACTTCCGCAAGGACCTGTACTTCCGCCTGAACGTGGTGACACTGAAACTGCCGCCGCTGCGCGAGCGCAAGGCCGACATCCCGCTGCTGGTCGAGCACTTCCTGGACAAGTTCCCGCGCGGCGACCGGCGCCGCCCGGCGCTTTCCGAAGAGGCCCTGAAGTGCCTGCTGTCCTATGACTGGCCTGGGAACGTGCGCGAGCTGGAGAACTGCATCGAGCGCGCCGTGGCGCTCGGATCGGGCCCGGTGCTCCACATCGGCGACCTGCCGACCAGCCTGCAAAACCCGAGACGCACCGCGGTGATGCTGCCCGCCGGCGG
The DNA here is from genome assembly GCA_046714815.1 of Terriglobia bacterium. Taxonomy (GTDB): domain Bacteria; phylum Acidobacteriota; class Terriglobia; order JAJPHL01; family JAPKYU01; genus JBKKAI01. Next base: position 1,343 of record JBKKAI010000106.1, read on the forward strand.
CGAGCCGGTGGTGCCGCTGCGCGAGCTGGAGCGCCAGGCCATCCTGCGCGCCGTCGCCGACGCGCGCGGCGACAAGCTGTTGGCGGCGCGGCTGCTCGGCATCGGCAAGACCACGCTCTACCGCAAGCTCAAAGAATACGAAACCAGTTAGCCGCCAGGAGTCGAGTCAGAAGTCAGCTTTTTCTTCTGACTCCTGACTTCTGACTTCTGGTTTTTCTGAGTTCTCGATGCAAGATTCCAGTCGCCTGCCGGTGGAGCTTGAATCACTCTGCCGCGGCTTGGCGATTCGCGAAGCCCTGATGATGGGACCCGACGATCTGCGGCCGCCCGGCGCGGACGCACCGGACTACCCGAAACGCCAGTTGCTGGCCGCGCACGGCATTCCCGCCGCGCGTCGCCACGCCGCCGCCGTGGCCGCGTCGGAGCTGCCCCGCGGACGTTTTCATCGCGCCCCACGGCCACCGTTTCGATCGCGCTTTCTGCTGGCGCTCGATGTACCGCTCGATCTCGCCGGGGCCCGCCCGCCGCTGCTGGTGGTGGGCTGCGCGCTGGCCACTGCCGGCACGCGCCGCCGCGCCGGGATGCTCGCCCGGCAGCTTCGCGCTCACCTGGAAAACTCGCTGCTGCGGGAGCGGGCGCATCGCATCGGGCCCCAGGCCGTGCTCGGCGAACTGCTGCTGCACACCGCGCATGAAATCAGCAACCCGCTGGCCAATGTGGTCGGCTTCGCCGAGCTCCTGAACAGCCAGTGGAAGCAGCCTTCGCGCGCCCGTGCCACCGCGAGGCGCCTTCGAGCGGAGGCGGACCGCGCGCGGGACATCGCCCGCGGCATCCTTTCGCTCGCGCAGCGAAACGGGAACCGGCACGTGGTGGACTGGAACGCGCTGGTCAAGCGCGCGCTCCAGCTTCGCGGCGGCCCGTTGCGGCTGGCCGCGGTGCATGTCAACACAGAGTGGCGGCCGGATAACGGCGGGCCGGTGCGGGTCTACGGGCCGCCCATCCGTCTGCAGCAGGCGGTCCTGAACATTCTGCTGAACGCCGAACAGGCGCTCGACCAGTGTCCCTATCCGCGGCGCCTGGTGGTGCGCACCGGCCGGCAACCGGGAGCGAGTCGGCGCGGGCGCGCGGGCCGGGCGCTCACCGAAATCGCCAACAACGGCCCGCCCATCCCGGCTGCGGTGCTTCAGAACATCTTCGAGCCTTTCTTCACGACGAAGCCTGCCGGCGAGGGAACCGGGCTGGGGCTTTCCATGGCGCGGGAAGCTGTCGAGGATGCCGGCGGCCGCATCACGGCCGAGAACCTCGCGCCCGGCGAGCTGTTCCAGGAAGGTGGAGTGCGGTTCCGCCTCGATCTTCCCGCCACAACGGCCGCCGGATTGACCGCGACTGCCGGAGCCGGCCACCCGGAGCGCACGCTCCGGGCCGCAACGAGGGCGCGAAAGAAATTCGGGGCTGGGGGCGCGGCCCGGTTACCCGCCTGCCGCGTGCTGGTTGTCGAAGACGAGCCGCTGCTGGGCGGTTTGTTGAAGGAAATGCTGGCGGAGATCGGCTGCCGCGCGCGTTTGCATTCCATCGCCGGCCGCGCTCTGGCGGATCTGACGAAGAACGATTACGACCTGGTGATTTCCGACATGAAGCTGCCGGGCCACGACGGGCCGTGGCTGTTCGAGCAGTTGCGGCGGCGCCGGCCGGAACTGGCCGGGAGGACGCTGTTCATTACGGGCGACACGGTAAGTCCGGCGGCGCGCCGCTTCCTGCGCGCCTCGGGCCGCCAGGTGCTGCCGAAACCGTTTCACCTCGACGAATTGCGGGCCGCGGTGGAACGGCTTCTGGCGAGCACGGAAAAGGTTGTCCGGATGCCGCGGAAGGCGCGCGTATGAGCCGCCCGCCGAAAAAATCCACCACGGCCGCGGCCGCGGTTCCCCGGAAACGCCACCTGCTGGCCATGACCGATTATCGTTACGCCTCCACCATCGAGGCCGCGCTCGAGGAACGCTGGAATGTGCAGCGCGTCAGCCGTACCGAGGAGGCGCTGTGGCGGCTGCGCTCCGGCGGCTTTGACGCCCTGCTGCTCGGCCTGCGGCTCGATTACGAATCGAGCGAAGAAGTTTTCAAGGATGTCGCGCGGGCCCATCCCGACATCCCGGTCGTCGTGCTGATGGAGCCGTCGCTCGAGGCCAAAGCCGCCCGGGCCTTGTCGCTCGGCGCGGCCGGTTACGTGCCCGCGGGCGAAGCGATGCCGCTGCTGCTCGATCCGGTGCTCGAGCAGGCGGTGATTGCCGCCAACTTCCGCCGATTGCAGTCGCGCAGCCTCGAGCTCGAGCACAAGGAACAGCTCCGCCTGCTGGCGCTGGCCATCCGTCACGAGATCAACAACCCGCTGGCCGGTATCCTCGGGCATGCCGAAATGGCGCTGCGCCTCCCCGACCTTCCGCCCGGCCTGGCGCGCCGCCTCTCGAGCATCGTGAAGCTCACCGGGCTGATCCGCGTCCTGATGGAAGAGCTGGAAACGATTCACGAGGGTCCCAGCCGCCTCTGGCAATCCGCCCAATAGAAGAAGCCACAGAGCCACAGAGCCACAGAGCCCGGAGAAAACCAAACGCTTGTTCTGCTTTTTCTCTGTGCCTCTGTGTCTCAGTGGCTTTTTTTGGGGTTAGACTTTGGACTTGATTCGCGTCGCGCTGGATGCCACATACGCGCTCGATAACCACCCGTCGGGGGTGGCGCGCTATTCCGAAGAGCTGATCCGCGAATTGGCGGGATTGCCGGGCATTGAGATGACGCTGTGCGCGCGGTGGCCGCGCTTCCTCAAGCTCGGGCGCCGCTTCGCCGGCAGCGGGGCGCGGACCTGCTGGCTTCCGGGGCCTTTCAACCGCCGGCTGGCGCGCGCGGTGGACCTGTTTCACGGACTCAACCAGCGCCTGCCCGGCCGCCGTTTCCGCCGCCAGGTCATCACCGTGCACGACGTTTTTCCCCTTACCTCGGAGCGCTACTCCACCGCCGCCTTTCGCGCGCGGTTCACGCGAATCATCTCCGACGCGGTGGCGCGCGCCGACCGCATCCTGTGCGTGTCGGCCTACACCCGCGACGAGCTGTGCCGCGTGCTGCCCGTGCGGCGCGAGATCTGCGCCGTGATCCACCACGGCGTCCGGCAGGAACCGCCGCCCTCGCCGGCGTCGCTCGAACGCGCCCGCGGTCTGGCCGCCCCTTTCTCGGGTGGCGCTCCTTTTTTTCTTGCGGTCGGCGCCGTCCAGGTGCGCAAGAACACCCAGGCGGCGGCCGAGGCGGTGGCCCGCCTGCCCGCGCGCCACAAGGCGCGCCTGCTGGTTGCCGGCAGCGCGGGGCACGGCTCGCGCGAGGTGCGCGACTTCATTGAGCAGCGCGGCCTGGCAGGCCGCGTTCGCATGCTGGGCTACACCGATCCGGAGACGCTCGCCGCGCTCTACGCCACCGCGGCCGCGCTGCTGTTTCCCTCGCTCGAGGAGGGCTTCGGATTGCCGGCGCTCGAAGCCATGGCCCGCGGCCTGCCGGTGATCGCCTCAAACACCGGCTCGCTGCCCGAGGTTTGCGGCGATGCCGCGATCCTGGTTGATCCCTCTGATATTGAAGCGATGTCCCGCGCCGCCCTGCGCCTGCTCGAAGACGAGGCCTGGCGCGATAACTGGCGCGAGCGCGGCCTGGCGCGAGCGCGGCTGTTCACCTGGCAGCGCACCGCGCAGGCCACGCTGGACGCTTATCGGGCGCTCTGTTAATCTGCCGTCTAGTCCGACGAGCGCATCTTGCCTGTGCGCTGGTTTCGAATGGTGACGCATCCGATGAAACCGGTGATTCTGCTGGCCGCCCTGCTGGCTGTCCCGGCCGTGGCCCAGAACCGTTCGCACAACCTCGAGCTGGCCGGCTCGCTCCCGCTTATGGCGATAAACGCCGACGTGTGGGGACACGGCAACTTCGCCTACGTGGGGACATGGGCCGGCGGCGGCTGTCCGGGGACGGGCGTCAAAGTCGTGGACATCTCCAATCCAAGCGCGCCGCGGCTGGTGGGCACCGTGGCGGGCGAGGCCAATACCAGCGCCGAGGATGTGGTCGTGCGGCGCGTGGAAACGGCCTTTTTCCGCGGCGACCTGCTGGTGGCGGGAATCCAGATCTGCAACTCCGCGCTGCCCGGCCGGCGCGGCCTGGTTTTGTTCGATGTCACCACGCCGGCCTCGCCGCGGCCGCTCGGCTTCTTCGACACCACTACGGAAAGCCGCGGCGTGCACGAGTTGGACCTGATGGTGCGCGGCAACCGCGTCTTCGCGCTGCTGGCCACCACCGAGCGCTTTCGCCTGGTGGAGGTGACCGATCCGCGCAACCCGGTGCAGCTTTCCGACTGGCACCTCACCGAGAAACTGGGCGAATCGCTGACCGGCCCTCCGCCGCTCAACTCCAAGTTCGTGCACAGCGCGCTGGCCAGTCCCGACGGGACGCTGGCGGTCCTCTCTTACTGGGATGCCGGCGCGATCCTGCTCGATATCGCCGATCCATCGTCGCCGCGCTATTTGGGACGCACCGGCTTCGGCGCCGGCGAAGAGGGCAACACGCACTCGGTTTCGGTTTCCACCGACAACCGGCTGCTGCTGACCGCCGACGAGGACTGCTTTCCCGGCACGCGGCCGCCGTTCGATGACTACGGGTTTCTGCGCGTCTTCGACATTTCCAACCCGCGGCAGCCGCAGCAGCTTTCCATTTTCCATTCGCCGAACTCGCGCACCGACCAGCAGCTCGGCCCCTCCGGCAACGGCTCCTATTGCATTCACAATCCGTTCCTGGTGGGCGACCTGGCGTTTCTTTCCTGGTACAGCGACGGCGTCCGCGCCGTGGACCTGTCGAACCCGCGCAGCCCACAGGAGATCGGGTGGTTCATCGGCAGCGACCAGGTGTGGGGCGTGTACGTGCAGCCGGAGCGGGAGAACCTGATCCTGGCCAGCGACATGGGTTTCGGGCTGTACATTCTGCGGCCGGTGCTTCCCGAGGTGAGCGCGGGCGGCATCCTGGACGCCGCTTCGTATGCGGTGACACAAGGCACAGGCGCCGCGGTGGCCCCCGGCGCGATTGTCGCGCTGTTCGGACGAAACCTGGCCGGCGCCACTGCTTCAGCCACCGCCGCCGCGACCGCGCCGGGGCCGCTGCCCACGCGCCTGGCGGGCACGGTGGTCACGGTGAACGGCGCGCCCGTTCCGCTGTTCTACGTTTCGCCGGGCCAGATTAATTTCCATCTGCCTGACAGCACGCCGGCGGGCCGCTCGCTGGTTCGGCTGCGCGTCGAGAATGCAGGCCGCCCCGGCGCGGAAGTGGCGCTCACGGTCGCACCGGCCGCGCCCGGTATCTTCACGCTGTCCCAGGATGGCCGCGGCCCCGCCGCCGCGCTGCGCGCCTCGGACCAGTCGCCGGTGACCGCCGCGCGGCCGGCCCGCGCCGGCGAGGTGGTCGAGATTTTTCTTTCGGGACTGAACGGCGCCGCGCCGCGCGTCACGCTGGGTGGAACGGTAGTAGCCGAGGTCCCGTTTGCCGGCCGGGCGCCCGGTCTCGCCGGCCTGTGGCAGATCAATCTCCGCGTGCCGCCCGGCCTGCGCGGAAGCGTCGCGCTGCAGGTGACGGCCGGCGACGCCGCCAGCAACGTTGTCTCGCTATCGGTCGAATGAAGCACGAAGCCGCCGACGTCTTCCTCAGCCTGCTGCCGGCTCGGTATCGCACCCGCTACCAGATGGACCCGGCCGCGGGCACCTTCCACTCCGGAATCCTGCAACTGTTGCTGGGCCTCGCCGTTTATGGCGCGCTCTTTTTCCGGTATCTCAACGACTACGGCGCGATCTCCGGCTCGGCGATGGCCGGCCCGGAAGCGGCGGGGCGCAATCTTTACGCGACTTCATTCGGGATGGGCGTGATCGGCTGGCTGTCGTTTACCATCAGCCCGGGGCCGCTGGCGGCGATGTACTTCATGGTTGAAGGCGTGGTGCGCATGATCGCCGGAAACATGATGAATGAGCCGGTGGCCTCGCTGCCGTTCTGGCTGGTGGGACAGGCCCATGCCGGCGTGGACCGCCTGCGCGCGCGCCTTCGCCGCGCGCCGCCCGCGCCCGACCAGGTGGAGCTCGGCCGGCCCGGCTGCGGCTGGGACCTGCGCGTTACATGCGTCGAAAAGAAGCCGGAGTGGACCTCGCTGGTGCAGGTGGATTACAACGGCGCGCTTTATCACATCTCCGCCGCCGGCGAGGAAGTTGTGGAAGGGCTTATGCGCTTCCGTTACTGCCTGCGCAAGTCGAGCGAAGTCGGCGCCTACCGCGGCATCGTTCGCTACGACCCTTTTGAATTTTATCATTGACGATTGGCGACGATTGGCCGCCCGGTTTTCAATCGTCAATGATAAAATCGGCAATGATAAAATCACTGGAAGGTGGGTGCGCGCAGGCTTGTAATCCGCCGGGTGCTGATCGGCGCGGGGATCGCGCTGGGCGTTGCG
>JBKKAI010000107.1:0-8691 GCA_046714815.1 Terriglobia bacterium
CCGGCCCGCCCGGAAATAGGCCACGCCCGCCTGATACTGCGCCGCCGCGTCCTCAGGCTTTTTCCGCGCCTCCAGCTCGCCTTGCTGCCCGCGCATCATGCCGGTATAGTGCGCCACAGGCTGGATCAGCCCGGCGCGGAAACACACGCCAGAGATACAGACGATGAGAGCCAATCTGAGAGCCATGTCGCCCAGGCAAATCGCTGTGAACGAAGTTTATCACCGGACTTCCCGCGTCATGTCTTTCGCGGCGCTTCTGTGTGCCGCCGCTGCCGGCCCGCCGCTGTCAATTCAAACTGAGCCGCGCCGTGTGAGGGAGCGGAAGTCCCTGACGGTCGCGGCGAAGACGTGCAGCATGGCAACGAGGACAAGATTCTCGTTTCGTCGGGCATAACGGCCCTGAATTCAGCTTGGCCGCGAGTTTTGTCTATTTGATCGGTACTGCATTCTGCTTGATGTAGTCCTCGCGGGAGGGTCCGCCGCCCCCACCCGGACCGATGTAGTGAAAAGCTTCGGCATATTCCACGCCGTGTCTCCGGCCTAATTCCCGCCTCCGGCCCATCACGAACTCCTTGATGTAATTGCGGTCGGCCGTGACATCGTCGTCACCGAGCAAAGGAAGCTTCTTGCCCTGCCGGGCGAGATCAGCGCGCAAGCGGGAGCCGAGGTGGCCGGCGGGTCCTTTGGCGACGTTAGCGCGATTACAATCCACCATCTTATCCAGCTGGCGGCTGACATCCACAACGCGGGTGATCTCCGGCCGCCGCGCAAAGTAGTACTTTTCCCGGACCGCGTATGGCTTAAGGCCGGCCGCGAACTGCTCCGGAAAATCGTGCGCCCGGCCGGCCATCCAGCAGGCCGCTTCCACGCCGCGCGCAATCATATAGTGATCGGGATTCTCTTCGTCGTGCGCCCACGGATCCCAGCACACCACCGTATCCACTTTCAACGCCCGGATGAGCAGGATCAACCGGCCGATCAACTCGTTAAGGGATACGTCGGCCATCCGGTGATTGTTGTAGTTCAGGTCGAAAGCGCGCTGGCAGCCCAGAATACGAGCAACCTCGATGTTGTCCCGTTCATTGCCCAGCACGTTTTCGCCGACGGTGCCGGCCGTCCCGAGGCCCGGCGCATCGCCCATGTCGTCGTTGGTGGCGCGAAGCAGATACCCGGTGTAGCCTTCCTCGATCAGTTTGGCGACCGCGCCGGACGCGAAAAGAGGGATGTCGTCCGAATGGGCCTGCAATGCCAGCAGCACCTTCCCCTTGTGCGGCTGCCCGGCGGCCGGCCTTTCAAGGAAAACGCCTTCGGTCCCGGGCCGCTCTTGCTGCTGCGCCCCGGCCCATCGGGCGAACGCGGCTCCGCCTGCCATCTGGGTGAGAAAACGACGCCGTCGCATGCACGGATTATACTTCCAATATATTGCTAGTCAAGTGTCCCAACGCGCTATACCGCATGGGCGGCGGCGGTTTTCGACAACGGATCGAGTCCCGCCGGGAACACGGATCTGGGTGTTGGTATGCCTGTGATATATTTGTCTCTGGCCGCCCGGGTTGCTGACTTGAAAATCACCGAAATCAGATCCGCGGGACTGCGATACGGAACGCCGGCAGGCGGATGGGCCAACGAGATTCAGCCGGACGACTGCGTCCATACCCTCCTGGCCGTGTTCACAGACGAGGGGGTCACCGGCTGGGGCTCGGTGTTCACAAACGATCAACTGGTTCGCGCCGCCTTGGGGGTTCTGGAACCGCTCTATCTCGGCGAAACTCCGCTCGAACCGGAACGGGTCAGCGAAAAGCTGCACGCCAACACATTCTGGATGGGGCGTGGTGGAAGCATTACTCACACCATCAGCGGGATTGATATTGCCATGTGGGACATCCTGGGCAAGGTGACGGGCCAGCCGGTTGGGCGTTTGCTCGGCGGGCGCTACCGATCCCGCGTGCGGCCTTACGCCTCGCTCTTAATGGAGGAGCCGGGACCGCTGGCGGACCGCTTGCACGCCATCCGCAGCCAGGGATTTCGCGCCTTCAAGATCGGCTGGGGGCCCTTCGGACGGCATGGCGGAAAAAAAGATGAGGCGATGGTCAGAGCGGCGCGGGAAGCGATCGGAGCGGACGCTCTTCTCATGGTGGACGCGGGAGCGAGCAATGCCTTCTGGCCGCAGGACTACAAGTGGGCCTTGCGGACGGCCGGCATGCTGGCCGACCACGGCGTGTACTGGTTTGAAGAGCCCCTTTTGCCGGACAACCTGCACGATTACACGCTGTTGAGGGAGAAGTCTCCCGTGAACATTGCCGGCGGAGAGGTATTGACTCGGAGACAATCGTTTGCGTTGTGGCTGCAAAGCCGGGCGTTCGACATCGTGCAACCCGACGCTACAAAGGTGGGCGGGCTCAGCGAGCAGCGGCGAATCGGCTGGATGGCCGAGGAGAACAACGTGCGTTTGATTCCCCACGGGTGGAACACCGCGTTGGGGCTGGCCGCGGACCTGCAAATGGCTTCCGCGTGCCGTAGCACCGACTTGGTGGAGTATCTGATGGGATCTCCCTTCATAGACGATCTGGCCGCTGCAAGATGGACGTTGGATAACGACGGCATGCTGGCGGTGCCTGACGGACCGGGTTTGGGAATCGCTCTCAATATGGATGCCGTGGAAAAGTATGCCGGAGAGCGGTTTCAGCAGGCCGCCACGTCGCAAACCCGGTGCTGACCGGAACGGCCGGCCGGAACCAGGGATGGCCCGGAGCGCGCCGTCTGCCTGATGACAAATTCCACAATGGACCTGAGCCACCTGAGCACACAAGAGCTGCCTCGGAGACTCGGCATGCTGGATGCGTCGGCGATCGTCATCGGCATCGTCATCGGATCGGGGATTTTCCTGCTGCCGAACGTCATCGCGAGAGAATTGCCATCCGGCGCCGCCATCCTCGCCGTGTGGATCGTTTCCGGCGTGCTGTCGTTCCTGGGCGCGCTCGCCTACGCCGAGCTTGGCGCCATGATGCCTGCCACCGGGGGCCAGTACGTATATCTTCGGGAAGCATACGGTTCGCTCTCGGCTTTCGTTTGCGGCTGGACCTTCATGCTGGCAGTGTTGTCCGGCGGGACTGCGTGGCTGGCGGTGACCTTCTCTATTTATGTCGGCCACTTCGTGCCGTTGACCCCGATGACGGGCAAGCTGGTATCGCTGGCGCCGCTCGCCCTGTTGTCGGCCGTGAACTACGTCGGGGTTCGGGAAGGCGCATGGGTTCAGCGGACGTTTACCTTTGTGAAGATCGCCGGACTGCTGGTTCTGATCGGCGCGGCGTTATTGAGCCCTCCGGCGGCGGCGCCGCCCGCCATGCCGGCACAGCCGTTTTCGTTCGGGAGCTTTGGGATGGCGATGGCGGCCTGTCTGATGGCCTATAACGGCTGGAGTTACGTGAGCTTCGTCGCCGGCGAAATCAAGGAGCCGCAGAAGAACCTGTTGCGCGCGCTCGCGGCCGGAATGACGATTGTCGGCGCGTTATACGTGTTCGCCAATGTCGCTTATTTGAGAACCATGACGATTCCGGAAATCGCCGCGACCGAGCGCGTCGGCGCCGATCTTGCCACCCGGACCATGGGACCCAGGGGCGGAACCTTTGTGTCGCTCATCGTGCTTCTCTCCATCCTGGGAGCCATCAACGGCTGTATCCTGACGGCCGCGCGGATACCATTCGCGCAGGCCCGCGACGGGCTCTTCTTTGCGCGATTCGGCCGCGTGCATGCCCGTTTCCAGACGCCGTCGTTCGCGATTGTCCTGGGCGGACTTTGGACCGCCGTCCTGGTGCTCAGCGGTTCTTACGAAACGTTGTACTCGTATTCCATACTGGCCGCCTGGAGTTTTTATACGATGACCGTCGCCGCTGTTTACGTGCTGCGTCGAAAAATGCCGGATGCGCCCCGGCCGTATCGCATGTGGGGCTATCCTTATACCTTGTGGCTGTTCGTCGTCGTCTCTGCCTGGTTCATGGTGAACGCATTCATCACCCAGCCGCGGCCGTCGCTGATGGCCTTGGTCATCGTTGCGGCCGGCGTTGCCGCCCACCGCATGTGGCGCAAGCCGGCCGCATCGCGACAAAGCGAATGATTGCAACACCTCCATGCGAAACAAGAAGCCGCCTGCTTCCAGCCACCTGACGCAGACTGAGAAAGCCTATGCGGGGATGAAAGCCGCGATCCTTCGCGGCGAGTTTTCCGAGGGCATTTTCCTGGTCGAGCAGCAGATGATGAAGACCTATCGAATCGGCCGCACGCCATACCGCGAGGCCTGCAACCGGCTGCACCGGGAAGGTCTTCTCGAGGTCGTGCCTCGCCGGGGTTACTTCGTGCCGGAGATCAGCTTCCATCAGGTGCGCGAGCTGTTCGAAGCGAGGCTGGTTGTGGAAGGAGTGATCGCGGAGCTCGCTGCCCAGAGGGCCACCGAGGAAGAAATCGCCGAGCTGGAGCGATTAGCGAAGGCGCCGTTCTCCGGCGAAAAGTTCGACGATGTCATCAAAGCCAACACCGAGTTCCATTGCTGCCTGGCAAGGATGACGCGCAACCGGGACCTGGCGGGGATTCTCAACAATCTGCTCGACCGAACCCAGCGCCTGATGTACATCGAGCTTCGCTATTCCGGATTCCGCGTTCGGCAGTTTAAGCTTCTGCACCAACCCGTCGCCCGCGCTGTGCGGCGGCGGGATCCCGCAGCCGCGCGCGAAGCCGTTATCCAGGATATCAGCCAGGCACAGGGAGCCACGCTTGGCAAAGGGAGCATCGGCCTGCCTGGCGCAGCGCGCGCTGGTGCTCGATGAGCCGGAGCGAATGTCCACGCCACAGCGCCAAAAGCGGGCGCGGACCCCGGCCATCGCGCTGCGCCGCTTCGCTCGGATAAAATCAGTGCCGGAACGGCAGCGGACCGAAGTACACTTCCGCGTCACGGAAAGGAAAAGGTTCCATGGGAGAACAGGCAAGCCGCCAGGCAAAACCAGGCGGGCCGCTCAGCGCCGAGGAACTCGACGCGCTGCGGCGCTTCGACGCGCCCACCGTCGCCAACGCCATTGAGTTGTTCGACATCCGGCCGCGAAACGCCGGTTTCATGCGCCCGGAGATCCGCTGCGTCTTCCCGGACATGGGCGTAATGGCCGGCTACGCGGTTACCGGAAAAATCCGCGCCGGCCTGCCGCCCGCCCCGGGCGAGACGGTTTCGAACTTCGACTGGTGGGACTTCGTCCTGAAGACGCCCGTGCCGCGCGTGGTGGTGCTGGAGGACCTGGACGACCCGCCGGCGGTGGGCTCGTTCTGGGGCGAAGTCCAGAGCAACATTCACAAGGCGCTGGACTGCGCCGGCACGGTGACCAACGGCGGCGTCCGCGACCTGAATGAAGTGGGACCGCTCGGCTTCCACTTTTTTGCCCAGCACGTGATCGTGCCCCACGCCTATGTCCGTTTGATCGAGTTCGGCGGCCCCGTCACCATCGGCGGCCTCACCGTGCGCACCGGCGACCTGGTGCACGCCGACAAGCACGGCGCCCAGGTGGTGCCGCTCGAGATCGCGCGCGACATCCCCGCCGCTGCCAAGCGCATCTTCGACCGCGAGCACCAGATCATTGACTACTGCAAGTCGCCCGCCTTCACGCCCGAGGGGCTGAAAGAGCTGATGCGCGACCTCAGCAAGCAAACCCTGTAGACGAAAGGCCTAAAGAAGCCACAGAGCCACAGCGCGCACGGAGAAAACCCTGGCGCCCTTCGTCTTTAGACTACGACGCAGCTCACCGGCGTGAATCCAGTGGACCAGCGGCGTTTGATGGACCGCCAGATCCTCCAGAAGCTCGCCGATTTTCTGTCGGTCAGAAGGATTTTGTGCTCCGCTGATCACTTCGGCCACCACGTGCCATTCGAACACGGGGCGCCCATACCGTGAGATTCGCGGCCTCCGCGGCTTCGGCCAGCCGCCGATCATAAGTCACGACCGCGGCGAGCGCGTCGCGAACGGAAAGGGCGGTCGCCAGGTGGATGGCATCCAGCGTTCGGAGGTCCGGGGGATCCAGGACGGCGGCGGCGGCGATCGTTTCTCGATCCATCCGGATCAGGCCGAACCTGCCCAACAGCTCTTCCCCGCGTTGATAATCCGCGGCAGAAACTCCGGCCCGCCGCAGTGCGCGGAGAACCTCCGCCTGCGCCACCGTGCTCGAAACACGCTCGGGCCATTGTTCGAGGAGAGCGAACAGCGCAGCCGTTTCGACTTCCCGAACGATCAGCTTGACGATTGCCGAGGAGTCAAGATAGAGCAGCCTGGTATTCACAGGCGCTCATCGCGCAGCTCGCGCAACGCCCGGCTCACCCTGTTGGACGCCGGCCCGCGGGGCCTCCCCATTTTCAGAAGATCGCCGGATGGCGCCGTTGCGCGGCCCGATAGAACCAGCCGCTCCAGTGGCGTTCCGGTTTCCGGCAAGGGTGCGAAGATTGCCACGACGCGGCCCCGATCCGTCACCTTGAGCGTCTCGCCGGCAACAACAACCCTCTTCAGGTAGATGCTCAGGTGTTGGCGCAACTCCCGGATCCCCACGCATTGATCCTTTTGACGGCGCATGTAGCACATTGTAGCACAATGCCGCCAGGCGCCGGTTCGTTTTCCGGGTGGGATCAGCGTCTCAGCGGCCACCCGTGCTTTTCAGGCGCGCGGCTTCGAACTCGTCGCCCTTTTTCCAGCCGGGCAGCACAGGCTGCGTGGCCGCTTCCCAGCCGATAAAAATCCCGATTTCGGCGGCCTGCACCGCGGCCGAATAGTCCCAGTCCGGCTGGAACTCGTCGGCGGGCTGGTGGTAGCGGTTCTTGCGATACTCGGCTTCCTGCTGCTCGCCCCAGCCCGGCGGCTTGCCGATGACATCGGTGCCCAGGTCGAGCGAAGCGGCCGGGATGCCCACCCGCGCCAGGCTGAAGTGGTCCGAACGGTAGTAATAGCCCTGCTCGGGATTCTTGTCGGGCACGAGTTGGAAGCCCAGTTCCGCGGCGGCGCGTTTGGCGGCGGGCTCGAGCGTGGTGCGCTCGATCCCCAGCAACTGCACGTCACGCGTGCGTCCGTAAAACGCGATCGCGTCATAGTTGATATTGGCCGCGGTCTTTCCGGCCGGCACCACCGGATTCCTGGCGTAATACTCCGACCCGCGCAGGCCACCCTCTTCGGCCGCCAGCGCCACGAACAGCAACGAACGCGGCGGGCGCACCGGCGCCGCCTGGAAGGCGCGGGCCAGCTCCAGCAGGATCGCCACGCCCGAGGCGTTGTCCACGGCGCCGTTAAAGATATTGTCGCCCTTCATCGCCGGGTTGACGCCCAGGTGATCGTGGTGAGCGCTGTAGACCACGGCCTGCTCTTTCAGCTTCGGGTCGCGGCCCTCGACCCGGCCGACAACGTTGGCGGTTTTGAACTCGCGGACCTTGCTGGCGATTCGCGCGCGCAGCTTCAGGCCCAACTCGGCCGGGTGCGATTCGCGCCGCGCGGCGTTCGCCGTCAGCCGGTCCAGATCCTCGCCCGCCAGCCGCATCATCTTCCGCGCCGCCGCTTCGGTGACCCAGGCGGCGACTTTCAGCGCCTGCTCGCCGGCCGCGAGCTTCACGTAGGGGCGCTCCCGCCCCCAGGAGTTGCGCACCACGTCCCAGCCATAACCGGCCGACTGCGGCGTGTGCACCAGCACCGCGCCCACGGCTCCTTTGCGCACCGCCTGCTCGTACTTGTACGTCCAGCGCCCGTAATAGGTCAGGCCCTTGCCGCCGAAATGCTTCGGGTCGTCCGAGGGCGGATCGTTTACGAGCATCACCAGCACCTTGCCGCGCACGTCGAGTCCCTTGTAATCGTCCCACTGCATCTCCGGCGCCTCGATGCCGTAGCCCACGAACACCATATCGGCGTCCACGGTCGAGCCGCGGTTCTGAGTCTCATCGCTGGCCACAAAGTCGTCGAGGTAGGTGAGATTGACGGCACCGCCGTTTTTGGAAATCGTGATCGTGCTGGAGGGCTCCGTCTCGATGCCCACCAGCGCCACCGGTTGGATGAAACTGCCGTTATTGCCGGGCTTCAGGCCCGCCAGCTCAAACTGCGCGGCGATGTATTCGACGGCCACCTGTCCGCCGCGCTGTCCGGGGCCGCGGCCCTCCAGCGCATCGCTGGCGAGGAAGCGCTGATGCGCGCGAACGTGGCCGCCGCTGAACTGCTTCGCGACAGCGCGCCAGCCCGGCGCGACCTGGGCCGCCAGCGGGACGCAGCAAAGAAAAACGACGGCAATCAATCGCATTGGACCATTGTAGCAAGGGGCGTGCGTCCCGCGGCGGGAACCTCCGCTCACGGCTCTAGCCTTCGAATTTGACGCCGTAAGAATGGGCATTGCCGCGCACGCCGGGGCTGACGCGTACGATACGGCTGGGGGTTTCGATGATCTCACCGCCGTCGCGGTAATGCATGGCGACCCAGATGATCTCATCGAGCTCGAACGACGCGCGGCTCTCGAAGCAGATGCCGCCCCGCGAGACGTTGATCGGGTCCAAGACCTCCGTAGAAGAGGCGCGGCGGATGCGGGCGCGTGTCTTGACGAAGATGCGGCGCGACGAGCGCCGATCGTCCCAGGAAACCGGACCGGTCGAGCCGGCCGGGGTGGGCGCCGCGGCCGCGGTCCTGTCTCTTATAAACAA
>JBKKAI010000108.1:0-3550 GCA_046714815.1 Terriglobia bacterium
TTCCTGCCCCGGTTTGCGCAGAACCTTGTAGATGAATTGCCGCCGGTCGTAGTAGGGGTCGGCGCCGCCCGCCGGCGGTTGGGAAAGAATGGTCGGATCGAGATTGCCGCCTGCGCCGGGTGTGTCGTTGTGCGGGTCGCCGCCGGCGACGGCCTCGAAGTCCATGACGTACTGATACTGATTGGGCCGCGACAAGATCGGCCAGATGTCGCGGCAGAAGCGCGGATAATAATCGGTATTCCAGGTGGCGTTCTCCCGCCAGACGCGCACCGCGTCCGGATCGCTCAGATCAAGCGGCGGCTCGTTGCCGTCGAAGAGCGGCACACCGTAGATGTTGAGGTCGTAGGCCAGGTAACGAATCGAAACGTCATAGACCAGATCATCCATCGTGATGATGTCCACGATCTGCGGCGCGTAACGTGGATAACCGACGATCACCCAGGCTGGCACGTCCACGGCGATGGTGCTGTACTGCGGCGGCGGCGGTGGCGGCGCGCCGTTGATGGTGACGATCTTGAATTCGATCTGGGCGCTGACGGGGCCGTCCGAAACGTCGTCGAACCAGCCGTCGTTGTTGGCGTAGGCTGAAATGTGCGGCTCGCCGAACCCCTGCTGCATCGAACCCGAACAGCCGTAGCCGCCCAGCACGACCAGCCGATCGTGGCCGTTCTGCCGCATCGCCTTGAGCTCGCCGAGCGTGGTGATCGAGAACGGCTGGAGCGGCGGCGGGAACGATTGGGCATAGCCTGGATTCTGGCCTTGCGCGAACTGCGCCGCGCTCGGCAATAGCTTTTGGGAATCCCAGAAGGTGACGGTTTGCGGCCCCGGATC
This sequence comes from Terriglobia bacterium, assembly GCA_046714815.1. GTDB lineage: Bacteria > Acidobacteriota > Terriglobia > JAJPHL01 > JAPKYU01 > JBKKAI01. The sequence goes on from JBKKAI010000108.1 coordinate 832, forward strand.
AATGATCAATTGTTGCCGCGCGTTGGCGTCGGTGATGTCGGCGTTGCGCAGCGGGTGCGCGGGGTCGTAGCCATGTTCGCCATCCAGTTGCTGAAACTCGTACCAGCTGGCCTTCTTGTTCGCCAGATAGACCGTCCACTGAATGTCGGTAACTTCGCCGCCGAGAGTCTGGCCATTCTTCGGGTTGACGACGGTGATTTGATCGCCGATTCTAAGCTCGCGCCCGGCGGGCATTTTGTCGTCGTAAATGTAAACCCGAAAACGCGCGCCCTGGCGCATCACGCGCTGCTGACTGTCCTTGAATTGGGAGACCGGCTGCTCTTTGCCGTCTTGCAAAATCGCGTTGCCGCTCTGATCGCAGGCGATGGGCAAATCGCCCGTCCCTTCCGGCGCCAAGTAGAAGTCACTCGTGCTGTCGCCGACGCGGGCAATCCCAATCCCCGGATGAATCTTGAATTTCGTCGCCATACAGGTTCCTCAGAGACCATCCACGAAGTCACACGAAAGGGCACGAAGATCTTCTTTCTGCCTTCGTGATTCTTCGTGTCGCTTCGTGGATGGCTTAGTTGTTTCAACCGTCGTAACTGCTCAGCCCTCTTCGTCCCGTAGGGACAGTCTGAGTTTAGGCAGGCGTTTCAACGCCTGCCTTCGATGTCAAGACGTTTCCGCGTCCCGTAGGGACGGTTGAGTCCGACGCCACGCATTATTCAATCGTCCCTACGGGACGTAAGTTGGCCATCGCATGTAGGCCATAAATGACCTGCCTAAACTCAAGCCGTCCCTGCGGGACGAAGAGGGCTGAGCAGTTACCAACCGTCAATCAATAAAGTTCAGCGACACGGCGTCCAGCCACAGCGCATCGCTTTTCTGTTGGCCGGTGATGTCTAGCACGACCAGGTTGATGTACAAGTCCGTCTCACCTTTCGCGCGCAGCTTCTGGACAGTCTCGGTCGCGTCCAGCCTGATGTTGGAAGGCGTCTTGCGGTGGCGCGGGCGGTGATCGAACTTGCGCCTGGTCTCCGGCGGCGGATCGCAATGGCCCGGGCCGCCGATGCAGCCGCCCGAAAAGAGCGCCACTTGACCGACAAAATTATCATTGCCTTTGGTCGGTGTGTTGGCATCAGCCAGCGGCGCATTGAGGAAGACCCGGATGAACGTGCCGCCGTTGACCGAATACTGCACCTTGTGCAGCCGGATTTCGGCGACGCGGTGGTTGGCCAGCACGTGCGGGTGCACGTTCGCCGGGGCCGATTTGAAGCGCGTGATGGGCACCGTATTTTCCGTCTCGTAGAGGTGCGACGACATCAGGTATTCGTAACCGAGGTTGGCCGTGTTGAAAGTGTCGGCGACGGTCATCTTCCACGGCGGCAACACAGCAGTCGGATTGTCAGGCGGCTTGTTCGGATGGAGCTTCTGCCATTCCGCCCACAGCCGGTCCACGTTGGAATGATGGCCCCAGAAGATGGGGTCGAAGGCCGTGTGGGTCGGCGCGGTCATATCGCCCTGCGGCGGATCAAGCTGGCTGTTCGGGCTGGCCTGGGCGTAGGGGTTCACGCCGCCCGAATAGTTGTGGATCAGGTTGTGAATCTGTTCCAGCGCGCCGAAGAAATGATGGTTGTCGGGGCCGCTGCCGAAGGCGAAGAAGTTTTCGAGCTGCAGAATGTTGGTAATGTCTGCGGGCTTCGGGTAGGCCTCGAAGATCACCGACTGGTTCCCGCCCGGCCAGCGTTGTCGGTACCAGAGCGGATTGACGTTCTGCAACTCGGTCATAATCGCGTTGTCGCTGTTCGGATTCTGGCCGTAAACGATCCCCGCGGCTTTGAACAGGCGGCTACCGGAGCTGAAAGTGTTGTCGTCGCCGGGTTGATGAACTTTCTTTTCCAGCTTCTTCAAATCTTCCTTCGACACGTTCGCGTTCTGGCTCAGCCGCTTGATTGCTGCTTCGTCCACCCAGCAACGATAAGCTTCGGGAATCAGCCCGTTGTCTACGTCCGTGATGTCGGTCTGTGGGAGCGACATGTCCTGCAACGAGAGATCGAAATTCTCCTGGTCGTAAGACCAGACCCAGTCCCAGTAGGGCAACGTGACCGACGGATCAATGTCCTGCAGGTGCTGCTCGAAGTAATAGAGGTAGAGCCGGTGCCAGGTGAGGAACTCTTCCCAACCGTGCTGGCAGGAGTTGGCGTGGATCTGTGCCCAGAAGATGAAGCTGCGCTCGTCCTGCGGGAAGCGGTTGAAGCGCTGCATGCAGGCGATTGCGCGGCGGAATCGCTGCAGCTCATCGGGCGAGAGAAATTCGATGTTCTTGCGGGCTTTGATCACGCCGGATTCGTGGCGGTGGTCGTTGACCGTGCGGGGCGAGAGCGGATGGTCTTCATCGCCGCGTGCGCGCGCGGCAATCAGCGATTCGCGGACTTCGATGGCCGGCCGCTCTTCGTCCGTGGCCGGAGCGCCGTCGTCAATCCAATCGGAGATGAACTGAATATCGCCACCCGCAACTTCCTTGCCGCCCCAGGGCAGGCGTGGGAACTGCGACCCATCGAACGTGTATTCGCCCTTCAATCCCTTGATCAGTCCCGAAGCCGCGCCGCGCCCGGGATAACGTTTCTTCTTCCCCCGGCGGTCAGGGGTCGGATAGCAATCGTCATCCGGTTGTTCCGGCGGTTGCTCCGGCTCGGCAGGCGCGGCGGGCGGGGTGGAATCCTCATGGCAGCAACTC
>JBKKAI010000109.1:0-2793 GCA_046714815.1 Terriglobia bacterium
TTTGCGGATCCAGCCCCGCCGCGGCGGGCGGGCGGGACGCCCGCGCTCCCAGGCACAGGGCTACATCGGCGGTTTGGGCCAGGTTCGCGGCGCGGCCAGGGTTTCCCGCGTTTTGTGGATGAGCGCATCCATGGTGAACGGCTTTTGCACGAAGGGCACATCGGCTTCGAGCACTCCATAGTGGACAATCGAGTCGTCGGTGTAGCCCGACATGAACAGCACTTTGATTTCCGGCCGTAACTCCACCATGCGCTCCGCCAACTCCCGTCCGTTGTTTTGCGGCAATACAACGTCGGTCAGCAGCAGGTGAATCACGGTGTCACGCTCAGCGGCGATGCGCAGGGCATCGGCCCCGCAGGCCGCGTCGAGGACAGTGTAGCCGTGCGCCTCCAGGAGGCGTTTCACCAGGATTCGGACCGCCTCTTCATCCTCCACCAGCAGGACCGTTTCGCAGCCACGTTCTGAGGGCACGGCCGGCCTGAGCGGTTCAGGCTTGATCGCCTCATCCACCCGCGGCAGGCAAATCTTGAAGGTGGCGCCGTGTCCAACCTCGCTGTAGACCCAGATACTGCCGCCACTCTGCCGGATAATGCCGTAGACCGTGGATAGCCCCAGGCCGGTCCCCTTGCCGATCGCCTTGGTAGTGAAGAACGGCTCGAAAATCTTGTCCATCACCGCGGGATTGATCCCGGTTCCGGTATCGCTGACCACCATCATGACGTAGGACCCGGGCGTGATCGAGCCGATCTGGCGGCAATACGTCTCGTCAAGGGTCACGTTCGAAGTCTCCAGGATCAGTTTCCCTCCGCCCGGCATGGCATCCCGAGCATTCACGGCCAGGTTCATCAGGACCTGTTCGATCTGGCCCGCGTCGGCTTTCACATGGCCGAGGCCGGGACTCAGGGCAGTGACCAGCTCGATATCCTCGCCGATCAGCCGGCGGAGCATCCTTTCAATGCTGGACACCAGCTCGTTCAACTCGAGCACAGTCGGCTGCAGCACCTGGCGCCGGCTGAAGGCCAGAAGCTGGCGGGTGAGCCCGGCGGCGCGGTCGGCGGCCTTCCTGATCTCTTCGCTCGGCCGGGCAACCCGTTCGTTCGTTTCGATCGCCAACAACAATTCACTGTAGCCCTTGATCACCGTCAACAGGTTATTGAAGTCATGCGCCACGCCCCCGGCCAGCCGTCCCACCGCCTCCATCTTCTGCGCCTGGCGAAGCTGTTCCTCGAGCTGCAGCCGCTCGCTAATGTCGCGGGCGATGCCCTGAACGGCGACGGGCCGGGCGTCTCGATTCATCTTCCGTATGCTCAATTCCAGCGACACGCGGCCGCCGTTCTTCGTCAGGATGGCCACCTCACCGGTCGTGGCTTCCTGCGTGGAAACGATCTGCCGGATCATTTCCTCCAGGCGCCCGCGCTGTTCCGGGATGACCAGGTCCTGGACCTTCATTCCCAGCGCTTCGTCCAGAGAATAGCCGGTGATCCGTTCGCCCGCGCGGTTGAAGGAGATGAAATTCCCTTCCACGTCGTGTGTATAGACGATGTCGGTAGCGTTGTCGAACAGCTCCCGGTAGCGCTTTTCGCTGGCCACCAGGGCCTCTTCGGCCCACTTGTGCACCCGGCTGTGTTCCACTTCCCGAAACACCCGCTCGATCGCCGGACAGAGCCGGGCCAGGTTGTCCTTCATCACGTAATCGTTCACGCCCGCTTTCATGGCGTTGACGGCAACCTCTTCGCCGATCGTGCCGGAGACGATGATGAAAGGAAGGTCCAGGCTGCTTTGCTTCAGCAGTTCCAGCGCTTCCAAACCGTTCAGGCAGGGCATTCTATAGTCCGAGAGCACCAGGTCCCAGGTCTCCCGGGCCAGCGCGGCCCGGAACGCCTCGGCGGTTTCCACGCGCTCGAAAGTCACCTGGTACCCGCCCCGATTCAGCTCCCGCAGCATCAGCTTCGCGTCGTCTTCGAGGTCTTCTGCGATCAGGACACGCAAGGGCGACATCCGTTCCCGCGGAAAAGAGGTGGGTGCTTCCGGCTGTGGTTTCACGGAAGTTCCTCCGCGCCGGGGAGAGTGAATGAGAAGGTCGCGCCCCGTTCGACGGCCGCCTCGGCCCAGATTTCGCCGCCGTGCCGGTGCACAATGCGGCGGACGGTCGCCAGGCCGACGCCGGTGCCTTCAAATTCCGAAAGCGGGTGGAGCCGCTGAAAAGCTCCGAACAGTTTTTCGGCCCTGGCCCCGTCGAACCCGGCGCCATCGTCGCGCACATAATAGGCCGCCCGTCCGTTCTGCCGCGAAACTCCGAATTCGATCCGCGCCTTCGGGTGCTTCCCCGAGTATTTCCAGGCATTTCCCAGCAGGTTTTCCAGGGCCACCCGCAGCAGACGCGGGTCTCCTTCCACGACGGCGCCCTCCGCAATGACAAACTCCACGGTGCGCGCCGGCTCGACCTGGCCCAGCTCACTGGCCACAGCCCTGGCCAGCGCGCTGAGGTCCACCTTCTCTTTGCGCATCTCCACCCGCGTTACACGCGCCAGGTTTAGAAGATCGTCAATGAGCTGCCCCATTCGCAGCGTGGCGGCCCGCACCCGCTGCAGGTGCGCCCGGCCTTCCTTGTCCAGCTTGTCGGCGTAATCTTCGAGCAGCGCCCTGCTGAAACCGTCAATGGCCCGCAATGGCGCGCGCAGGTCGTGCGAGATGGAAAAGCTGAAAGCTTCCAGCTCCTGGTTGACGGACGAAAGTTCCTGGAGGCGCTGCCGCAGATCCTGGTTCAGACGGCGCACCTGCTCGGTCTTTCGG
>JBKKAI010000110.1:0-4098 GCA_046714815.1 Terriglobia bacterium
CAGGAACTCGAAGGCCGAGCCGTGCAGTTCGTTCGCGCCGGACTTGGTCACGACATTCACCACCGCGCCGGCCGATGCGCCGTATTCGGCCGAGAAGTTCGAAGTCTGCACCTTGAATTCGGAGATGGCTTCGAGCGACGGACGCATGGCGTCGCGCGCGCGATTGTCCAGGCCGCGGAGGTAGTTCTGGTTGCGCGCGCCGTCGAGCAGGAACGCGTTCTGGAGACCGCGGTTGCCGTAGGCGGAAAAAGAGCGGTCGCGCGACCGCGTGCTGGGCGCCGCGCCGGCCGTCAGGTTGCCGAGCTGCAGGTAGTTGCGGCCGTTCAACGGAAGCTGCTGCATCACCTGCTCGGGCACGACCTGGCCGACGGAGTGCGACTTTTCCTCGCGCAGATCCGCCTGCGCGGTGACGTTCACGGTCTCGGTGACACCGCCCGGCTCGAGCGTGAGCCGCAGCGACAGCGCGTCGTCTACCCGCAGCGTGATTCCGGTCCGCTCCAGGCGCTTGAAGCCGTCTTTGGTCACCTCAACGTTGTAGGCGCCCGGCCGTACAAGCGGCGCCGTGGCGGAGCCTTCCTCGCCGGTTTCCATGGTGCGGACGAGCTCGCCGGTGTCGGAGCCGATGAGCCGCACACGCGCGCCGGGCACGCTGGCGCCGCTGGAGTCGAGGACGGTTACGGAGATCCGGCCGGTGGAGGTCTGGGCCGCCAGCGGCAGCGTCCACAGGAGGCAGAAAATAACAACTCGCATGGACGTAGATTAACGCCGATCCGCACGGGCGCAACCACCCATTCTGCGTCCGCCTGCGTCCCGGACAGGGCCTCCCCAATGCTCGACCCGGCGCCGCCGGATTACCGCGAACTCATTCTGACGCTGCGCGACGGCTCGGTGCGCCTCTGCGCATCAGCGGGCCAGAAGCACCGCTGCCGGGAGATCGAGAAGCCGCGGACCAGATAAGGCGATAAGGGCGCGGGCGGCTATCATTCGCGGCCGGTTCAGGCTATGATGCGCCGAGTCAGGAAGGCACGGCATGAGCGCGACCGCGCAGCCCACAGTCCCCACTGTCGAGGAAGTCAAGGCCCATCGCTATCTCTGTCCGGGGTGCGGCGCGTCGCTGGTGTTCGAGCCGAAGGATGGCTCGCTCACCTGTCCTTTCTGCGGACGGAGCGAGCCGATTCCGGCGAGCGCGGAGAAAGTGGAGGAGCGCTCCTACGAAGCCTACCTGCACGCCCGCCCGGAGCGCCTCGCGCGGCTCGCCGAGAAGGCCCTGGAAGTCGGGTGCCAGGGTTGCGGCGCGGTGGTGACCTTCGCGCCGCCGGATGTGGCCGGCGAGTGTCCGTTCTGCGGCGACAAGATCGTCATGCAGGCGAAGTCGGCGGACCCGCTGGTGGCGCCGGAGGGCGCGCTGCCGTTCCGCATCCCGCAGCAGCAGGCAACCAGGCAGATCCGGGAATGGCTGTCCAGCCGCTGGTTCGCTCCGAGCGCGCTTACCCATCTGGCCCGCCACGACGCGATCAACGGCGTGTACCTTCCGTATTGGACCTACGATGCGCATACCACCAGCCACTATGCGGGCGAGCGCGGCGAGTATGACTGGGAAACCGAAACGTACACCGAGACCGACGCGCAGGGCCGCAACGTCACCCGCACCCGCCAGGTGCGCCACACGCGCTGGTATCCCGCTTCCGGCGCCGTCTCCCGCTGGTTCGACGATGTGCTGGTGCCGGCCACCGGCTCGCTCTCTCGCGAGCGCCTCGAGGCGCTCGATCCCTGGGATCTGCCGGAAATCAAGCCCTACGACCCGGCGTTTCTGGCCGGCTATAAGGCGCAGCGATACCAGGTGGGCCTGGCCGATGGCTTTGAGCGCGCCAAGGGAGTCATGGCGGGCGTCATCCGCACCGACGTGGCCGGCGACATCGGCGGCGACGAGCAGCGCATTCACAACATCGCCACGTCTTATTCGGCGATCACCTTCAAGCACCTGCTGCTCCCGGTCTGGATCAGCGCCTACCGCTTCCAGCAGAAGGTCTACCAGGTGATGGTGAACGCCCGGACGGGCGAGGTGGAGGGAGACCGCCCGTACAGCTTCTGGAAGATTCTTAGGCTGGTATTGTTCCTGGTGATGGCGATCCTGGTGATCGCCGCGCTGGCGCGTTAAAGAAAGGTTGAAAATGAGAGAACTGGTGCACCGCTACCTGGCGCGGAACATTTCCCGCCGCGGTTTTGTGCGTGGTCTGGGCGCGCTGGGCTTCACCAGCGCGGCCGCGCAGGCCATCCTGCAGCCGCTCGAGGCCTCCGAGCGCCCCGCCGCGGCGGGCAACGGCCCGGCCGGGGCCACCATCGAGGGCACCGGTGGCGAGCTGGTGGTGGCGCAGGCCAAGGCGGCCGGCGCCGAATACCTGTTCACCAATCCCGGCTCGTTCGAGGTGGGCTTCTTCGACGCCTTCACCGACACGCCGGGAATGCAACTCATCATGGGGCTGCACGAGGGAATCGTGATCTCGATGGCCGACGGTTACCACCGCGTCAGCGGCAAGCCGGCGTTCGTCAACGTGCACGTGATCGCCGGCACGGCGCAGGCCGCCGGGCAGCTTTACAACGCCGCCCGCGACGGCTCGGCGCTGGTTATCACCGCCGGCATGAACGACAACGAGCTATGGAGCGACGAAGTGGGCCTGGGTCCGCGGCCGGGGTTCGACCAGAAAGACGTCAACCGCCAGTTCACCAAGATCTCCTGGGAGACCCGGAAAGCCGACAACCTGGCGCTGACCATTCGGCGGGCCTTCAAGGTGGCGGCCACCGAGCCGGGCGGCCCGGTCTACCTCGCCATGGCGCACCACGCACTCGAGGCCAAGGGAGTGAAGGCGCAGATTCTGCCCGCCGAGCGCTTCATGCTGCGCGCCCGTGTGCGCGCCGAAACTTCGGCGGTGGAGAAGGCGGCCCGCCTGCTCGTCGAAGCGCGCCGCCCGCTGGTGGTGATCGGCGACGAAGTGTGGAAATCGGGCGCGCAGGCCGAGCTGCTGGCCTTCGCGGAAAAACTGGGCCTGCCGGTAGCGGCCGGCACGCAGGGCTTCCGCAACTTTCCCGTGCAGCACGCGCAGTACCTCGGCAACTTCAGCATGGGCTCGGAGTTCGTGCAGCGCGGCGTGGACCTGCTGCTCTGCGTCGGCGCGCGGGACTTCGGCGGCCGCGTACTGCCGCAGTCGCCGGAGGTGCCGCCGGCCGCGCGAATCGTGCGCATCGGCATGGATACCGCCGCGATGAGCCGCAACTACGCCACCGATGTCGCCCTGGTTTCCGATGTGAGAGAAGGGCTGGCCGATCTGCGCGCCGCGGTCGCGGGCATGCTGTCAAAAGAGCGCATGGCGGCGCTGGCGTCGGCGCGCCTCGAGGAGGTCCGCACCGTCACCGCGGCGGCCCGCGCGAAGAGTGATGCCGCCGCGCGCAAGAACTTCGGCAGGACGCCGATTCATCCCGACGAACTGGGCGCGGTGATGGCGCGCACGATTGACCGCGACGCCATCGTCGTGGCCGAGAACCTCACCGGCAAACACGACGCCTTCCCCTTCGGCTTCCGCGAGCAGGAGCAGATGTGGGTGGGCAATACCGGGAATTCGCTGGGATGGGGCGTGGGCGCCTCGATGGGCGCCAAACTGGCCGCTCCCGACCGCCAGGTGGTGGCCTCGATCGGCGACGGCTCGGTGATGTACAGCGCCGCCGGTTTCTGGAGCCAGGCGCGGTACGGCGTGCCCGTGCTCACCGTCGTCTGGAACAACCACAACTACCAGACTGTGCGCTTCGCCTACCACGACTACAAGGGCAAGATGGCCGCGGCCGGACACTACGCGGGCATGTACCTCGGCGATCCGAATATTGATTTCGTGAAGCTGGCCGGCAGCCAGGGTGTTTCCGGCGAAAAAGTCGTGACCGCCGCGCAGATCGAGCCGGCCCTCAAGCGCGGCATCGCCGCCACGCGCGAGGGCCGGCCGTACCTGGTGGAGGTGGAAGTGGCGCGCTATGGCGGCGGCGCCGAGTCCACCTGGCACGAGAAGTTCAACCTGGCCGAGCGCCGCAAGCGCCGCGTGTAAGCCTGGGAGC
>JBKKAI010000111.1:0-5312 GCA_046714815.1 Terriglobia bacterium
GCGGACGGCGCTAAGCCGCAGCAGCATCGCCGTGATCGAAGCGCAGGTACCGGCCAGCATCAGGATGGACGCGGGCGTCTGGATGGTTTATCTGGAACTTGAGCTGGCGGCCTTGATTGGCTCTCACTCCCGGTAGAAACCGGGGCCAGAATGCCTGTGGCGCCGGCTTCTATTCGCGGACGGCGAAGTAGCCTTTGCGGGCCCGCAGTTTGACGCCCTTGCGCAGAGAAACCACTTCGATAGCGTGGAAGCTGCCGTCTCGCGGCGTGTTCGGCCGGTAAAGCAGCGAATACTGGCTGCGCAACTCTTCGCTGATCTGGCTGAAGGAACGGGACAGGTCGCTCAGCTTGAACGGAAAGAAGATGCGCCCTCCGGTCTCCTCGGAGAAGCGCCGCAGCACTTTGTCGCCCATCGTCTCGATGCCGCTGATGTTCGTGCTGATGGCGAAGATGGTGACCTCGGCGCGCTGAGCCATCGCCAGGGCGTCTTCGCGGCTGGCGCGGCTCTGGTTGTCATCGCCGTCGCTGATCACCACAATGGTCCGGCGCGCCCCGCCCGGCTCCTCGGCCATCAGCTTGTCGCGCGCGGCGTAATAAACCGCGTCGTAGAGCGCCGTGCCGCCGCCGGCGCGCAGGCCCCGCAGCGCTTCGGTCAGCTTCTCCAGGTCATTGGTGAAGTCCTGGACGATCTCGGCGTTGGTGTCGAAGCTCAACAGAAAAGCGCGGTCGGTCTTGCGTCGCAGCACCGACTGGAGGAACTCGGCGGCCGCCTCCTGTTCGAACTTGAACCGGTCACGGATGCTGTTGCTCGAGTCAATCAGCAGGCCGATGCGCAGCGGCAGGTCGGTTTCCTTGGCAAACTCGAGCACTTCCTGCTTCTTCCTGTTGTCGAAGACGGTGACTTCCTCGCGCGCCAGGTCAGTGACGAAGCGCTCCTTGCGGTCCAGCGCGCTGAACAGCACCGGGACGCGGTCCACGCGCACCTTGATCTGCGTATCGGTCTTCGAGTCGGCCCGCCCCGCCGGAGAGGGCGGCGGGTTCTGCGCCGGCGAAACCAGCCAGCCCACCAGGAACAGTCCACTCAGTAACAGCTTTCGCATAGTTGCCACGCCGATGGAGATGTCTGCAGTGATTATACCAGACCTACGCATCGTTGAACTTCTGCCCATCCACACCCAGTTGACGCAGCGCCTGTTCATGGACCTCCAGGGTATCTGGGCGGCCTCGGGCGGCCATCATCCCTCCTCGTTGCCAAGGAACGCTTGCAGTTCGGCGGGAAGGGGCGCCGAGAATTCCATCGGGCGGCCGTCGGCGGGATGGCGAAAGCCGATGCGGGCCGCGTGCAGGAAGTTGCGGCCGAGCAGGCCGCCGGGCGCTCCATAGAGAGTGTCACCGGCCACCGGGTGGCCTTCGGCAGCCAGGTGGACACGGATCTGGTGCGTGCGGCCGGTGTGGATGGTCACCTCGAGGAGCGTGAAGCGCGGCAGGCGGCGCAGGACGCGGAATTCGGTAAGCGCCTCGCGGCCTCCGCGGCGGCGCGAAGTCATGCGCCGGCGGCGTTTCAGGTCGCGGGCGATCGGCGCGGCGATGCGTCCGCGCTCCGCTTCGACCCTGCCGTGGACCAGCGCCAGGTAGGTTTTGCTGACTTCCCGCGCCTGGAATTGCGCCGCCAGCGCGCGGTGCGCCTGGTCGGTGCGGGCCACCAGCAGCACGCCGCTGGTCTGGCGGTCCAGGCGGTGCACGATGGCCGGGCGGATTTCCCCGCTGGCCCCCGACAGCGCGCCGAACCGGCCGAGGAGCGCGTTGACCAGCGTGCCGGCGTCGCGCCCCGCCCCGGCATGCACCGCCATGCCCGCCGGCTTATTCACCACCACCAGTTCATCGTCCTCGTAGAGGATTTCGAGCGGGATGTCTTCCGCAAACGCGCGCAGCGGCCGCGGCGGCTGCCATTCGACCGTGACCGTTTCTCCGCCCCGCAGCCGGTAACCGGCTTTGGCCGGGCTGCCCTGTGTGCTGCCGGGAGCATTGACCCGCACGCGGCCCGCGCGCACCAGGGCCTGAATGCGGGCGCGGCTGGTCCCGGTGATTTTTTCCACGAGGAACTGGGCGAGGCGCCGGCCGGCGTCGCCCGGTCCGGCGATCAACTGGCGCGCTTCGGAAGGGGCGGGCACGCGGCTGGCGCCTCCTAACGCGCACTGGCTCGCCGCGGCGAGCCTGTGCCACGGTTGCGCAGCCAGATGCCGGCGCTCAGCAGCAGCATGAGCACGGCGATAAACTGCGAGGTGGACAGCGCGCCGTTGAACAGCGAGCCGCGGTCGGGATCGCCGCGGAAAAACTCGATGATGAAGCGGGCCGCGCCATAAAGCGCCAGGTACAAACTGAGGACCTGGCCGTCAAAACTTCTTTTCTTCCAGGACGCCATGAGGAAGAGAAAGATCAACGCCTCAGCCGCCGCTTCGTAAAGCTGCGTCGGATGCAGCGGGATGCCCAGCGGGACGCCGAACATCTCGTGGGCGTAGGAATCCGTGAAAGTGACGCCCCAGGGGAGCGAGCATGCCTTGCCCCAGCAGCATCCGGCGGCAAAGCACCCCAGCCGGCCGATGGCGTGGCCGGCGGCCACGCCGGGTGCGAAGCAGTCGGCTGTTCTCAGAAAAGGAAGTTCGAAGCGCCGCCCGTATAAAGCGGCAAGGGCCACGGCCGCCAGAAACCCGCCGTAAAAGACGCCGCCGGCCTGTAGCGCCTGAAGTGAGAAAATCGCCGAAGGGTTCCTCCAGTAATAGTCCCAATCGGTGATGACCAGCAGGACCTTGGCGCCGAAAAAACCCGCCAGCGCCATGTACACCCCGAGGTTGAACACCCGGTCGGCATCGAGGCCCTGGCGGCGGGCCAGGCGCACCGAGATCCACAGGCCGGTGAAGAAGGCAGCGGCGACCAGCAGGCCGTAGGTGTGCTGAGTGAATCCGCCGACGGTGAAAAGCTTCGGAAGCAAGAAAGCAGTTATGAATTATGAATTATGAGTTTGCGGACTGAGAATCATGTCCAGCACCAGCAGCCCGGCGCCGATGACGATGGCCGTATCGGCCACGTTAAATGTCGGCCAGTGAAACGAGCCAAGGTAAAAATCGAGGAAGTCCACTACGCTGCCGTGCACCAGGCGATCAAACAGGTTGCCGACGGCGCCTCCCAGGATCAGCGCCAGGCCCAAGCCGGAACGGCCGGCGGCCGGCTGGTGGCGCCACAGCAGCGCCAGCACCACGCCGAGCGCCGCGACTGACAGCAGGATCAGCAGGCCGATTTTCAACTGCGACGGCGAGTCCGCAAAAATGCCGAAGGCCGCGCCGCGGTTCTTCACGTGGGTGAGCCGGAACAGCCCCGGGACGATCTGGATCACCTCGTGCAGGTTGACGCGCGCCTCCACCGCGGCCTTGGTCGTCTGGTCGAGGGTGAAGATCGTCAACGCGATCAAGGCATGGATCCAACGCATAAAAAGCAATTATGAATGATGAATTATGAATGATGAATGGCCCGCCGGCCGTTCATTCATCCTTCTCCATTTCCTTCAGCGCGGCTTCGCATCGCTCGCAAACCCGGTTCTCGCCGACGTGGACCGAGTAGTTCCAGCAGCGCTCGCACTTGCGGCCGTCGGCGCGCCGGATGGCGACCCGCAGGGCGCCCGCCTGTCCGTCCGGCGCCAGGTCTACCTGGGAGACGATGAACAGCATCGGCAGCTCGGCGCGGTACTGCTCGAGCAGGGGCGCCCAATCGGCGCCGGCGTCCAACTGAACGCGGGCCTCAAGCGGCGAGCCGATCACTTTCTCATTACGGGCAGTCTCTAATGATTTTAGCACTTCCGAGCGGACGCAGCCGAGCCGATCCCAGTCCTTCGAGCGCTCCGCCTGTTCGGGCGTGATGGCGCCGGCCATCTCTTCGCCGCGGGGAAAGTCGGCCAGGTGGACGCTTTGGAGCGCGCCGCTCCGCCGCGGCAGGCAGCCCCAGGCTTCCTCGCAGGTAAAGCAGAGGATGGGCGCCAGCAGCCGCAGCAGCGCCTCGGCGATACGGAAGAAGGCGGTCTGGGCGCTGCGCCGCGCGCGGGAGGCGGGCGGCGACGTGTATAGGCGGTCCTTCAGCACGTCGAAGTAAAACGCGCTGAGCTCGACGGTGCAGAAATCGTAGGCGGCGTGGTAGACCTTGTGGAAGGCCTGCTCGTCGTACCAGCCGCGGCAGCGGTCCGCCAATTCGGCCGTGCGCAGCAGCGCCCAGCGGTCGAGCGGGTGCATATCGGCCGGCGCCACCGAGTGCTCCTCCGGCGAAAAATCGTAGAGGTTGCTGAGCGCAAACCGGAACGTGTTGCGGATCTTCCGGTAAGCCTCGGCCAGCCGGCTCAACGACTCCTCGGAGATGCGCATGTCCTCGCGGAAGTCCACCGAGGCCACCCAGAGGCGCAGAATCTCGGCGCCGTACTTCTTCCAGATCTCCTGCGGGGCGACGTCGTTGCCGAGCGACTTGTGCATGGCGTGGCCATGCTGGTCGAGCACCCAGCCGGTTGTGGCGACGCGGCGATACGGCGCGCCGCCGCGCACAACAACGCCCACCAGCAGCGAGCTGTGGAACCAGCCGCGGTACTGGTCGGCGCCTTCGACGTACTGGTCCGATGGCCAGGGCAGGTCTTGGCGATGGCCCAGAACGGCCAGGTGACTCGATCCGGAATCGAACCAGACGTCGAGGATGTCGCTTTCCTTGCGGAATTCGCCGCCGCCGCATTTCGCGCAGCGCGTGCCCGCGGGCAGCAACTCGGCTGCCGGCCGGATGTACCAGGCATCGGCGGTCTCGCGGGCGAAGATGGCGACGGTGTGGCGCAGGGCGGGCATGTCTTTCAGCGGCTCGGCACAGCCCTGGCAGTAGAAGGCCACGATCGGCACGCCCCAGACACGCTGGCGCGAGATGCACCAGTCGGGGCGGCCGGCAATCATGTTGTGGATCCGCTCCTGGCCCCAGGCCGGCGACCATTCGACGCGCGCCACCTCTTCGAGCGCCCGCCGCCGCAGGTCGTTGCGGTCCATTCCGATGAACCACTGCTCGGTGGCCCGGAAGATGGTGGGGTTGTGGCAGCGCCAGCAGTGCGGGTAGGAGTGGCGGATGGTTTCCGAAGCCAGCAGCATGCCGCGCGAGCGCAGCGTTTCCACAATCGCCGGATTGGCATCGAACACCTGGCGGCCGGCGAGGTCGCCGGTATCGGGCGTGAAGCGCCCGCGCTCGTCCACCGGACAGTAAACCGGGATGCCGTACTGCTGGCCGACGACGAAGTCCTCGTAG
>JBKKAI010000112.1:0-4981 GCA_046714815.1 Terriglobia bacterium
CACCAGGCGCGCCGAATACGGCAGGGCGCACTCGGTGTAATCGTCCACGCCGAGGCAGCCAGCCCAACTGTCGAACAACTGGATCGCCGACGCGCCGGCGTCCACCTGCGAGAGCAGGTAGGGCTCCAGCACCGCGCAAATTTTTTCCATCAGGCGCGCCCACACGCGCGGCGCTTCGTACAGCAGCCGCTTGGTGGCCGTGAAGCCGCGCGAGCTACCCCCTTCCACCATGTAACTGGCCAGCGTAAACGGCGCGCCGGAAAAGCCGATGACCGGCCGCCGTCCCGCGAAATGCGCCACCACGCGCCGGATGGCCTCGGCGACATACTCGAGATCCGCGGCGCCGCCGGCGCTCAGCCGCTCCACGGCCGCTTCGTCGCGCAGCGGGTCCTCCAGCACCGGCCCTTCGCCCTGCTCGAAGCGCAGCCGCATGCCCATCGGCTCCACCGGCAGCAGCAGGTCGGCGAAGATGATGGCCGCATCCACGTCGAGGCGCTCGGCGGCGGTGATGGTGACCTCGGCGGCCAGCTCCGGAGATTTACAGATATCCAGGATGCCGTGCCGCGCGCGCACCGCGCGGTATTCCGCCATGTAGCGGCCGGCCTGGCGCATGAACCATACCGGCGTGGCGTCCACCGGCTGCTTGCGGCAGGCCCGCAGAAATCGCGACTCGGTTATGGCCACCGGCGATGTCATTTATTGCTTGCGCAAGGATTTCAGCAGCCCCTGGAATTCATCGGCCGAGGCCGCGGCCGTTTTAGCCGGCCCGGTGAACTTGAAAAAGACGTTCCCCTGCGGCGCCTCCACAATCGCGCCCAGCAGCCGGTACCCGGGCTGGCTCTCTTTCACCGGCGACATCGGCCCGGCCGACGCCAGGTAGGTGCCGGCCAGGTCCACCGTGGTCACCTTCAATCCGTTGATCGTGCGCCGCGCGGTTTGCGCGGCCTGCTCGGAACTTTTGCCGCCGGGCTGCTCGAACTGGCCGTACCATCGCTTCAAGTTGGCGTCCACGTCGCCACCCTGCCCCGCTCCGAAAAAGAACACCGCGCATTCGCCGCCATCCGGATCGCCGCCGGCCGCGGGCACGCGGTAGGTGGCGGCGCGCATCGGCCGCGGCGCCTGCGCCACCCAGCGCGGCGGCGCGCTCCAGGCGATGCCGGCCGCCGAATCGCCGGCGGCTACTGCCGGCGCCGCTCCGGGCGTTGCCTGGCCCGTAGCCGGGGCCGCTTCTCTTGCCGGCGGCGAAGTTTCCCGGGCGGCCGGCTCGCCGCCTTTCGGGCGCTTGCCCGGCGGCGCGACGTTCTGGTCGCAGCCCGCGATGACACACGACAACAACAACAGCCCACACAGTCTTCCCACGGCGAAAAGATTCATTCCGATAGTATACCTGCGTGGAAACTCTGCTAATGTTGCAGGCTGCAAAACGGACGAGGCACAGGCATTCCCTGGGAGCGCGGGCATCTTGCCCGCCCCGGGTGCGTCCCCTGGGAGCGCGGGCATCTTGCCCGCCCCGGGTGCGTCCCTCTTCGGAGCGGGCGGGACGCCCGCGCTCCCAGGAATGCCTGTGTTACGAAGGAGCGACGCCCGGATGAACCCAACCACCTCGCCGCTCGATCGAACCTCCGGCGAGCGGCCCACGTTTTTTCGCTATCGAGTGCTGGGGATGCTGTTCCTGCTCTCGATGATCACCTACATTGATCGCGTCGCCATCGGCTCGGCCGGGCCCGCCATCCGCAAGGACCTGGGCCTGACTCCCCTCGAGCTGGGCCTGGTGTTCAGCGCCTTCCAGTGGGCCTACGGCATCTTCGAGATCCCCAGCGGGTGGATGGGCGACCGCTTCGGACCGCGCAAGATGCTGACGCGCATCGTCATCTGGTGGTCGTTGTTCACGGCGCTGACCGGGAGGGTGAACGGCTTGGTGAGCTTGTGGATCGTGCGGTTCCTTTTCGGCGCGGGCGAGGCCGGCGCTTATCCCACCAGCTCCAGCGCGGTTTCGCGGTGGTTCCCGTTCGTGGAGCGCGCGCGCGCGCACGGCGTCATCTGGATGGCCAGCCGGCTGGGCGGCGCCATGGCGCCGCTGATCGTGGTTCCGCTGCAAAACCGGCTCGGGTGGCGCACCGTGTTTTACCTTTTCGGGGCGATGGGCGTGGTGTGGGCCGCCGCCTGGTATTGGTGGTACCGCGACTATCCGGATGAGAAGGCCGGCGTGAACGCCGCGGAGCTGCGCGTGATCCGCGAGGGCGCGCCGGCGCCCAAGGCCCACCTGGCCACGCCGTGGCGCGTGCTGCTGACGAGCGGGAACCTATGGGCGGTCACCTTGATGTATTGCACGTACGGTTACGGCGTGCAGTTGTTTTTCTTCTGGATGCCCTTCTATTTGAAAGAAGTCAAGGGCATCGAGAATTTCGCGCCGTACGCCGCGCTCCCTTTCCTGCTGGGCGCGTTTACCAACGGGCTGGGCGGCTATGTCAGCGACGAACTGGTGCGCCGCTTCGGCCTCAAGTGGGGCCGGCGCACGGTGGGCCTCATCGGCCTGGGAACGAGCGTGGTGCTGGTGCTGGCCTCGCTCTTTGTCGAGCATGCCGTCGGCGCGGTCATCCTGCTGTGCGTGGCGTTCGCGGCCACGGATTTCATGCTGCCCACCTGCTGGGCAGTGTGCCTGGACATCGGCAGGCGCTACGCGGGGACGGTCACCGGCTTCATGAACACGGCCGCGCAATTCGGCGGCGCCGTGGCTGCCATTGTCATCGGCTACTTCGCGCAGCGGAAGCAATGGAACATCGCCATCCTGAGCATGGCCGCCGCGCTGCTGGTCAGCGCGCTGCTGTACCTGGTGATTGACGCCAGCCGGCCGCTGGTCCAGGAAAGCGACGAAAGCGGCGTGCCGGAAGCGACGCTGTAACATGCCGGTTCGATTCGGGCTGATCGGCTACGGCGCGTGGGGAAGCTGTCACGCGCGCGCCATCCGTGAAATCGAAGGATGCGAGCTGGTGGCGGTGGCGGCGGCTTCGGAAGCCACGCGCGAGCGGGCGCGGCAGGAGACCGGCGCGGCGGCCTTCGCCGGCTATCGCCAGTTGCTCGCCTCGCCGGACGTGGACGTCGCCGACGTGGTGGCGCCCAACCACCTGCACGAAACCATCGCGCTCGAAGCGCTCGCCGCCGGCAAGCACGTGCTGCTGGAAAAACCCATGGCCACCAGCGTCGCCGGCTGCGACCGAATCCTGGAAGCGGCCGCGCGTTACCAGCGGCTGGTGCTGGTCGGTCACGAACTCCACTTCTCACCTCTCTACGCCGCGATGCGCCGCCTGATCGCCGAGGGTAAAATCGGCTGCCCGCGCTACGTGCTGGTGGACCTGTGGCGCCGTCCTTACCGGCCAGGCTCGGAAAACTGGAAGCAGGATCCGGGGCGCGTGGGGAGCTGGATTCTCGAGGAGCCGGTGCACTACTTCGACCTGGTGGCCTGGTTCCTCGAAGGATCGGGCGAGCCGGTGTCGGTCTTCGCCCGCGGCAACCGCAAGGATCCCGGCGCGCCCCGCATCCCCGGAGTGAACGACAATTTCAGCGCCGTTATCGCCTGGGGCGACGGCGCCTACGGCATCATCTCCCAGTCGCTCTCCGCGGTGGAGCATCACCTCAGCGTGAAGGTGTTCGGCTCGGAGGGAGTGCTGCGCAGCGAGTGGCACGCTGACATGGACCGCTCCGAGCGCCCCAGCTTCTCGCTGGCCGTGAGCGAGGGCGCGGCGATGCGGCCGCTCGAAGTCCAGAGCACGCCCGGCGAGTTGTTCGAGTTGCGCAGCGAGATCCGCGCCATGGCCGCGGCGGTCCGCGGCGGCGCGCCGCTTCCCTTTCCCCCGGAACACGCCCGGCGCGCCGTGGCCATGTGCCTGGAAGCGGAGCGCTCGATCCAGACCGGCCTTCCGGTGTCGCTCCCGATTCCCCTGCGATGACCTCCCTGCGATGACCTCCCTGCCATGACCCTCGACGAGTTGCTCATGGTTCCCGCCGAAGACCTGGCGCGCCACAGCCGCGTGGGCGTCCAGCTCTTTCCCGACGTCGCGACGATGCTGGCGCAGATGGCGCGCGGCATGGCCGACGAGATTCGCGAGAACAACCAGGCCGGACGGCCGACGCGCTGGATTCTACCCGTCGGCCCGGTGGCGCAGTACGCGGCGCTGGTCGAGATATCGAACCGCGAGCGCATCTCGTGGAAGAACGTCTTCACCTTCCAGATGGATGAATTCCTGGACTGGCAGGGACGCCCGATTCCCGTGGACCATCCGCTGAGCTTCGAAGGCTACATGTGCCGCAACGTTTTCGAGCGGCTGGACCGGGAGCTGCGCATTCCCACGGAACAGACTTGCTTCCCCAGCCCGTTCGCGCCCGACGCCATCAGCGAGGCCATTCGCAAAGCCGGCGGCATTGACACCTGCTTCGGAGGTGTCGGCTACCACGGACATATCGCGTTTAACGAGCCGCCGCTCTCGCGGTGGCACAAAGTTTCCCTGGAACAGTTGCGCGACTCGCTGACCCGCGTGGTGCCGCTCGGCCACGACTCGATCGTGGTGCAGAGCATCATGAGCGCCGGAGGGAATTCGGCGGCCATCCCGCCGATGGCGGTGACGCTTGGGATGCGCGACATCCTGGCCTCGCGGCGCATCCGGCTGTACCTGGCCGGCGGCGAGCGCCATCGCACCGTCTTCCGCATCACGCTGATGGGCGAAGCCGGCTCCGACTACCCTTCGACGCTGGTCCAGGAACACCCCGATTGCATCGTCCACACCGACCTGGCCACCGCCCAGCCGGTGCTTCCCGGGCTGCGCTGAGTAACCGGACACGGTCATCCCGAGCGCAGCGAGGGATCTGCTTCTTTGTTGCCATGGCGCTCCCCAAAGCAGGTCCCTCGCTGCGCTCGGGATGACAGATGGCGGAGCATCTCCGTGGACTAACCCGGATTCTTCATGAACAGGCGCCGAACTTATGG
>JBKKAI010000113.1:0-3367 GCA_046714815.1 Terriglobia bacterium
CACCTGCACCGCGCTGCAGCTCGCCAACTTCTGGCAGGATGTCGTGGTGGATTGGGAGAAAGGGCGCATCTACATCCCGCTCGAGGATTTCGCGCGCTTCGAATACGGCGAAGGGCAATTGG
The DNA here is from genome assembly GCA_046714815.1 of Terriglobia bacterium. GTDB lineage: Bacteria > Acidobacteriota > Terriglobia > JAJPHL01 > JAPKYU01 > JBKKAI01. The sequence continues at coordinate 123 of JBKKAI010000113.1, forward strand.
CCCGCCGTGAATGCACCGCCGGATTCCGGGAGATGATGCGCTTCGAAGTGGACCGCGCCCGCGCCCTGTTCCGCGAGGGCGAACCGCTGGCGCAACAAGTAGACCGCCGGCTGGCCGCGGACATCGAGCTGTTCTCGCGAGGCGGACTCGAAATCCTGCGCATGATCGAGCGGCAGCGGTACGACGTGCTCTCCCGGCGGCCCGCGCTCAACGGGCGCAGCAAGCTGCGCCTGCTGGCCGGAGCTGTGCTGCGCCGCGTGTTCCGGCGGGGCGGCGCGGAAAGGCCGGCATGATCCCGCCCCGGCCACCGGGAGCCGGCGAGACCGGCGGGTTACCCGCCGGGGTTGCCGCGGCATTCTCCGGCGCGCGCCGGGAAACCGCGCCCGAAACCGGCCGCGAGCTGGCGCACTCCTACAGCTTCTGCGCCCGCGTCGCCCGCGAGCAGGCCCGCAATTTCTATTACGCCTTCCTGGTCCTGCCGCGGGACAAGCGCCGCGCCTTCTGCGCCATTTATGCTTTTCTGCGCCACAGCGACGACATCTCCGACGATAACATTTCCGGCGGCCCGGACCGGGCGGCGCGCCGCGCGCACCTCGAAACCTGGCGCGAGCGCCTGCGCGCCGCGCTGGCCGGTGAATACGGCGGCCATCCGCTGCTGCCCGCCTTTCACGACACGGTTCGCCGCTTCCATATCCCGCCCGAGTATTTCTTCGAGCTGATCCGCGGCGCGGAAACGGATCTGGAGCCGGCGCCGCCGTCGGGCGCCCGCTTCCCCACCTTCGACGATCTTTATCGTTACTGCTATCGCGTGGCGGGCGTGGTCGGGCTGGTCTGCCTGAACATTTTCGGCCTCGCCGCGCGCTCCGAGGCGGCGGAGCGCAGGCAGGCCGCGCAAATGGCGGAAGCCTGCGGCATCGCTTTCCAGTTGACCAACATTCTGCGCGACCTGAAGGAGGACGCGGAGCGCAACCGTGTTTATCTGCCCGAAGACGACCTGGCGCGGTTCAGCTACCCGCCCGGCGCCCTCCTGGCCGGCAGGCCGGGTGACGCCTACCTTCGCCTGGTGCGTTTCGAGGCCGAGCGAGCGCGAGAGTACTACCGGCAGGCCGCGCCGCTGATCGAATTGATCTCAGCCGACTGCCGCCCCGCGCTGTGGGCGATGATGGAACTGTACGGCAGCATCTTGCGGCGCATGGAAGCGCGGGGATTTCCGATGCTGCGCCGGCGCGTCGAGTTGAGCGACATGGAGAAGTTTCAAGTCCTGGCGCGAGCCTGGTGGATGCGCCTGAATGGGCCGGGCCGGGGGGCGCCGCAAGTTTCGGTCCTGGCCCCCGCAGGCGGCGCGGGAAGCAAAGGCGCAGGAAACAAGGGCGCAGGAAACCAGGGCGGATGACGCCGGCCCCAAGCTCGCAGAAAGACGCCGTGGCCATCATCGGCGGCGGGCTGGCCGGCCTGGCGGCGGCGGCGGCGCTGGGCGGGGCCGGCTTCCGCGTGGATCTGTTCGAGCGGCGGCCGTATCTCGGCGGGCGCGCCGCTTCCTACGAACTTACCGGCGCGCCGGAACAGCGCGACACGATAGACAACTGCCAACACGTGCTGCTCGGCTGCTGCACGAACCTGGTGAACTTCTACGAGCGGCTGGGCGCTGCGCCGCACATCCGGTTTCACGGCCGCATTCCCTTCGTCACGCCGGACGGCCGCATGTCGGTGATCTCGGGCGACCGCCGGCCGGCGCCGCTGCACCTGCTCTCGTCGCTCGGCGCGTTCCACGCCCTCGGCTGGCGCGACAAGCTGGCCATCGGCGCGGGCATGGCCGCGCTCAGCTTTGAGCTCGGCATGCTCTCCCCGGCGCGGCTTGATTCTCAGACGATGCTCGACTGGTTGCAGTCGCACGTCCAGACGCCGCGCGCCATCGAGTTTTTCTGGCGCGTGGTGCTGACCAGCGCGCTGAACGAGGACCTGGAGCGCGTTTCGGCCTGGCACGGCCTGCGCGTCTTCTGGAAAGGCTTCCTGGTGAGCCGCGCGGCGTACCGCGTGGGCGTGCCGGCGGTGCCGTTGGGCGAGCTGTACAGGCTGAGCCTGCCCGGCGTGCGGATCCACCTGCGCTCGGCGGCGCGGGCGCTCGAGACGGCGGCGGGCCGCGTCCTGGCCGCTTGCCTTGGCGACGGGCGAAAGATCGAGGCCGGCTGGTTTATCGTCGCGCTGCCGTTTGAAAACACCCGCGAGCTTCTGCCCGGCGCCGCCGACTACGGGGCGCTGAGCCATTCACCGATCATCGGCATTCACCTCTGGTTTGACCGGCCGGTGATGGAGCAACCGTTTGCCGCGCTGCTCGGCCGCACCATTCAGTGGGCGTTTCGCAAGCCCGGGCTGGCGGACGAGCAGGAGGAGGGCTACCTCCAGTGCGTCATCAGCGCGGCGCGCGCGCAGTTGCCGGCCGGGCGCGATGAGCTGGTGCAGATGGCGGTGCGGGAGCTGGCGGAATTCTTTCCCGGCCGCGGCGGCACACTGAAAAAAGCGGCCGTGGTCAAGGAGGTGCGGGCGACGTACTCGCCGGCGGCCGGCGTGGACCGCCTGCGTCCCTCCAGCCGCACGGCGCTCGACAACTGTTTCCTCGCCGGCGACTGGATTTCCACGGGCTGGCCGCCCACCATGGAAGGCGCCGTCCGAAGCGGCTATCGCGCCGCGGAATTCGTGGCCGCCGCCGCCGGAAGGCCGCAGCGTTTCCTGCAACCCGACCTCGAACCGGAGGGCATGGCCCGATGGGCTCCCGCAGCCAGATCGCGTTCCTGATCGCGCTGACACTGGCGATTTACCTGGGCAGCGCCTTTACCCCCGCGTTGCTCGACGACGCCGACTCGGTCCACGCCGAGGCCGCGCGTGAAATCGTCGAGCGCCGCGATTGGATTACGCTGCACGCCAACGGCGTTCGCTACCTGGAGAAGGCGCCGCTGCTGTATTGGAGCATGGCCGCCAGTTTCCGGCTGCTGGGAGTCTGGGAATTGCCGGCCCGGCTGCCCCTGGTGGCGGGCGCGCTGGCTTTCGTTCTGGCGCTGTACGGCTTCGGCCGGTTTGCCTTCGGCCTTCGCGCCGGCTTCTACGCCGGCCTGATGGGCGCCACCTGCTTCGGCGTTTACCTGTTTACCCGGATTCTCATTCCTGAGATTTTGCTGGCGCTGTTCATCACGCTGGCGCACTTCTGCTTCCTCGCGGCGCAGGTGGCTCCGCTGTCGCGCCGCGCGGCG
>JBKKAI010000114.1:0-4858 GCA_046714815.1 Terriglobia bacterium
GCCCCACGCTCCCCGAGTTGCTCCGCTGGGTCCGCGCCGCCTGAAAGCGTGGCACAGGCATTCTTGCCTGTGCCCCTGGGAGCGCGGGCATCTTGCCCGCCTCGGGTGATTCGTTTGAAGCATTTGCGGGCGAGACGCCCGCGCTCCCAGGCTCCGAGAAGCGCCGACCGCTTAAGTGAACGGTATTGGGGTTAACGCACGGTTAACGCGCCAGTCGCCAGTCGGCAGTCGGCAGTCGGCAGCCGGCAGCCGACAGGCGGCACCAGCCTGGAGCAGGCTATGATGGATCGCTGTGATGTCGAGAGCAGTGCTGCTGTTGGTGGTGTCATTCGGCGGAGCGGGCTTTCTGGCCTGCCAGTCGCCGAATTATCGCAGCGCCGCCGCCGTTGCGGAAGGCCGCCGAATCTACAACCGGTCCTGCACCGTGTGCCACGGCCTGGATGGCGCGATCGGCGGCCGGGGACCGGCCGTGGCCGGCACGCGCCGCTACCTGCGGTCCAGCGACCGGGACCTTTTCGCTTCCATCCGCATCGGCATACCGGGAACCGAAATGCCGCCGGCCGGGTTGCCGGAGGCAGACATCTGGAAAGTGGTGGCGTACATCCGCAGCCTGCGCGCCACCGCTTACGACGCCTTCGTTAACGGAAATGCCGCGCGCGGCGAAACACTCTTCTGGGGCAAAGGCGATTGCGGCCAGTGCCACATGATCGGGAGCCGCGGCGGCCTGCTGGGGCCTGACCTCTCGAATATCGGGGCGCAGCGCACCCTGCGCTTGCTCCAGGAAGCGCTCACCGAGGCCCGGCCGAATATCGCCCGCGGCTACCGGCCCGTCACGGTGGTGACGGGACAGGGACAGACCCTGACCGGCATCATCAAAAACGAGGACAATTTTTCAATGCAGATTCTCGACACCGGGAATAAACTGCACCTGCTCACCCGCGGCGAGCTTCAGCGGATCGTTTACGAACAAACATCGCTGATGCCCAGCGACTACGGCCGGCGGCTCACGCCGCCAGAACTCACAGACCTGCTGGCCTTCTTGAGCCGGCAGGCCGCGCAGCGGATCCGCCGTGAGCTCGCCGCCGGCCAACAGGCGGAGGGTATGGCCAGATGAGCAAAGCAACGCCGGAAGCCGGTGCGACAAGCACGAGCCGCCCGATCAGGAAGCAGCAGCCCTGTGTTCTTCCCTGGGCCGTCCCGGCGGCCTGGCTGTTGGCCGTTCTGGCGGCCGCGGCCCAGGTCACCTATCAGGATCTGCGGAAAGCCGATCCAGCCAACTGGCTCACCTATTCGGGCTCCTACCCGGCCACACGTCACAGCCTGCTGCGGCAGATCCACACCGGCAACGTAGGCGCCCTGGTGCCGAAATGGATTTATCACCTGCAGGGCGCCAGCCGGCTGGAGAGCGTGCCGGTGGTCGTGGACGGCGTGATGTATGTCTCGCAGCCCAACGAGGTCTATGCCCTGGACGGGCGCAACGGCCGCGTGATCTGGGAATACCATCGCGAGCCGGCGCTGAAGCGGGGTCCGAACCGGGGCGTGGCCGTCTATGATCACAAGGTCTACTTCGGCACCCCGGACGCCCACCTGGTGGCCCTGGACGCCCGCACCGGGAGCGTGGTGTGGGAGGCGAAGCTTGCCGAAGCGCGTGACGGCTATTGGAGCCCTGCCGCCCCGCTGGCCCTCAACGGTAAAATCATCGCCGGCATCGCGCCGGGGGATCACGGCCTGAATGGGTTTCTCGACGCTTACGATGCCGCGTCCGGCCGGAGACTATGGCGCTGGAACGCGATTCCCCGGCCGGGCGAACCCGGCTCGGAGACCTGGTCGGGCGATTCCTGGAAGACGGGCGGCGGCAATACCTGGCTGACCGGCAGCTTCGACCCGGAACTGAACTTGGTCTACTGGGGGATCGGCAACCCAGCCCCCGATTTTGACGGCGAGGCGCGCAAGGGCGACAACCTGTACACGGAAAGCATGGTGGCGCTCGACGCCGACACCGGCCGGTTGAAGTGGTTTTTCCAGTTCACACCGCATGATGTCCACGATTGGGACGCGGTAGAGATACCGGTTCTGATTGACGCCCCGTTCCAGGGCCGGCCGCGCAAGCTGCTGGTGCAGGCCAACCGCAATGGCTTCTATTACGTTCTCGACCGCACCAGCGGCGAGTTCCTGCACGGCACGCCGTTCGTCCAGCTTCTGAACTGGGCCACCGGTCTGAGCCCGCAGGGCCGCCCCATCCGCGTCCCCGGCGTCGAGCCGACCCTGCAAGGCAACAAAGTGTGTCCACCGACGGCCGGCGCCACCAACTGGATGTCCCCGGCCTATAATCCCGACACCGGCTTGTTCTACGTCGCGGCCCTGGAAGGCTGCGGGATCAGCACCAAGTCCGCCGACAAGTTCCGCCCCGGCGGCTTTCCCTTCATGGCCACCGGCTACATTGAGAGTCCAAAAGAGCCCTGGCAGATGCACGTGCGGGCCCTGGATTTGACTACGGGCAAGCGGGTGTGGGATTACAAGCAGATTGGCTCGCGCACCTACGGCGCCGGCCTGCTTTCCACCTCCGGCGGCCTCATCTTCGCCGGCGACGACCAGGGAATCTTCACGGCTCTGGACGCGCGCACCGGCCAACCGCTGTGGCACTTCAATACCGGCCAGAAGATCACCGCCTCCCCGATGACCTACAGCTTCCAGGGAAAGCAATACATAGCGCTGACCGCGGGGTCGAACGTGCTGGCGTTCGCTTTGTTCGACGACGCTCCGCCCAACAAGCCGATCCAATAGCATGGAACGTCCCGCCCGCGCTGCGGCGGAACACGCTGCGTCTCAAGTCAGCGGTCCGAGGCGTGAACCGGGGGTCAGCGGCATGTGGCTAATTCTTCCCGGGCGCCTTGCGCCGCAACTCGTCGAAGAAGTTCAGCAGGAAGGTCAGATGCGTGAGGGGCTTCTGTGCTTCGCGTTCCTCCCCTGCCAGCAACGCCACTATGCGCTTGCCGTCCGGGGCCAGGTCATAGTTTGGAGTGATATCTCTGTCCAGGAGCCGGGCCGCCAGCCAGACGCGCGGAACACCGGACGTGAACGTGTCGCCCTTGGCGGTGTAACTGGCCTCCATGATGGCGCTGTAGTCGAGTTTCTCAAACAGCAACTCCCGCCCGTTGCGTGACCACCTGGGGTAGCGCCCGCCGCCGGTGGAGATCTGCCAGCGTCCGCCGGGACCGGGGAATGGCCGCACGTAAGTCTCCCTGGTCCCCGACTCGTTCGAGGCGTAGGCCAGCCACCGCCCATCCGGCGAGAACGCGGCGTCAACTTCGGCAAACTGAGTGCCCAGGAAAACTTGCGGCTGGCCGAGGCGGGGATGCGCGGCATCGCCTTCTATCGGCGCCGTCAAGATATCCGGCGTGCCGTTGGAAGCAAGGCGAAGGAAAGCCAATCGCTTACCGTCGGGTGAAATCGAAGTTGGATAATCGGCGAACTTGCCGTCGGTCAGACGCAAGGCCTCTCCAGAGCCGTCGGAACGCATCCAATACATTCCGGGCTTGTTGGCATCCGTTGACCTGAAGACAAGGGCGCGTCCATCGGGAGTCCATACCGGGTAGCTGTTCTGCCCGGTCAGGAAGCTGAGCCGCGAGGGTGTATCGCGCTCCAGGTCTTTCACCCATAAATCAATTCCCCCGCTGCTTCCCAGCCCATAGGCCAAGCGTTTGCCATCGGGCGAAAAACGTGGGTTGAAGTAGAAGGCCGCATTGGCTTGGAGGACTTGACGCTTGCCGGAGGTGTCCAACCCCTGCATCAACCATCCGGTTCTCGAGGCGCTCCCGACCAGGTAGACAAACAAGCCGGTTTGCGAGAAGTCGAAATCCCCACCCGCCGTTATGGTACTGGAGGCGCCCTCCAGGATGGGTACGGGCGCCCCGGTCAAGGTCAAGCTCTTCAAGTCCATCGGCACGGCGAACAGAGTGTTCTGGTGCAAATACACCAGGTGTCCATTGTTTGATGTTAGGGTGCTTGATGTTAAGGCGCCTGATCCTGATGGGGCTGATCCTGATGTCGGAAGGTAGCGGGGCGAGAAGCCGCCGCGGCGCAGAACCTTCCGTTCGCCTGTCTTGAACACCAAGACTTCGATGGTGGCATCGTCATAGGCCGCATAGGCCGCGATATCTCCTGCCGATGTAAACAAGACAGCCTGACTCCCGGGAAGGACTTGCGGCCAGCGGTGGGTACGCTCGCCTTCCTTCAGTTTGGTCAGGGGCGACGGTGTTCCTCCGTCGGAGGAAACGCGCATCAGGCCGGCCGACCGTCCTGACGCGAAGACGATGTTGCCATCATCGCCCCAGCTTGCTCCCCTGACGGTGGCGGCGTCGCAGAGGGTGACCGCCGCCCCGCCCTCCACGGCAATCTTCTTGAGCTTGCCGTCGGCGAAGAACCCGATCCACTGGCTGTCGGGGGAGAAGAACGGCGTCACGGCATCGTCGGTGCCGGAGAGCGGCGTGATCTGGCTTTGCTGCAGCGAGCGCGTCCCCAGGCGCGCCTTGCCGTCGGCTTCGCGAAACGTCACCGCCAGGCGCATGCCGTCCGGGGAAAGCGCCAGCATGCCATTGCCTTGGACTCTTGCCAGAGCGGCGCCGCCGGCGACCTCGGCGCTAAAGCGCAGCAGCGGGCGCAGCGGCGCAGGCCGCGTGGCGCGCCACCAGACGACTCCCAGTGTCGCCGTCACTACCGCGAAGGCAACCCATCCGATAACCGCACTCACCGCTAGCTTCTTCGATGGCGCAACAATTGGCGCCGCCGCGGCGCAGAACCTTCCGTTCGCCTGTCTTGAACACCAAGACTTCGATGGTGGCATCGTCATAGGCCCCGA
>JBKKAI010000115.1:0-13099 GCA_046714815.1 Terriglobia bacterium
ACATTCTGACCCACGCCCTGAACGAACCGAAGCCAGCTTCCATCCTCGATCTTCGAGGCTTCGGAAAAGAGGTCTGGAAGGGCCTCGACTCCGCCGCATACATCGAACGGGAGCGCAACTCCTGGGACTGAAGAGTGGATCTGCTCAATGATCTCGGGCGCGGTCCTGTAGCGTTGGATACAGCGGTCTTTATCTACTGGATGGAGGAACACCCACGCTTGCTTTCCTTCATGGCGCCGGTGTTTTCTGCCGTTGAAAGTGGCCGGCTGTTGGCGGTTACATGCACGGGATTACCGGCTTGCCGGCGAGTACACTCGCGTACTGACAACGGGGCCTGTGCGGCTGATCGAAATCGGCCTTGTCCAACTACATACAGCCGCGCGGTTGCGCGCTCTATACAGTTCTCCACCCTCATCGTCCTTTCATGGCCCGGCTTTCAGCGGGTTCAGGGTCTGCAGCCCGGCGAAGCGCGCAAAATCGCGGTCATTGGTGCACAGGACGGCGCCGTGCTCGATGGCCAGCGCTGCCAGGTGGGCATCCATTACCAGCGGCCCGGCGGCCTGCGACGCCGGCAGTAATTCGCCGAGGATCTGCCAGTGCCGCCCTCCAGGCGAAAGGATGGCCGCACATGGGCACGCCAGCCAATCGGAAACGATCGAGGAGGCAATCTGGAGCGAAACCGGGCGCGCCACGCGCGGATGTGTCATGATGCGCAGAAAGGCAAGGATCGTCATCCAGGCCAGGCCCACCCGCTTCTCCTCCCGAAATACCCTTTCTACCCATTCTTTCGAATGGCGATGGAACGGAGAAGCGGGGTCGTATGCGTAGAGAAGGAGATTCACATCCATGAGGATCATCGGTGGAAGGGCCCTTCGAGGCGATCAATCAATTCCGAGGCGCTGGTAAAATCCACCCCCAGGCGGAAGCCCACATCCCGGACAACAAGGCGCTCGTGCTTGCCGGGCCGCTTGACGGTAAACCCCAAGCGAAGAAACTCGTTCACCACCTGTTTGAAGGGGCGCCCTGTCTTTCGCGCTTCCTCTTGCAGCTTTTGGGCAACGTCGGCATCCAGCGTGATCGTGGTTCTCACATCATGATGGTGCCTTATTAGCATCTTGATGTCAAGATGGACTCGGATCCTGGGAGCGCGGCGCCACTCCATCCCGCATCTTTTCCAGCTTGACACGGGCGACTCCATATGCTTACATAAGCATGTATGGAAATGATGCTGGAGCGGCCGCAGGCCCTGTTCGCGCTGCTGGGCGAGCGCGTGCGCCTGCGGCTGGCCTGCTGCCTGCTGCTCAAAAAAGACGGCCTGTGCGTCTGCGAGCTGGCCGATGCCCTCGAGGTGTCGCAGCCGAATGTCAGCCAGCACCTGCGGCTGATGAAGGCGGCGGGGCTGGCCGAGGAGCGGCGCGCGGGACGCTGGATTTACTACCGCCTGAAAGACGCCGGCCACCCGTTTTTCGACCAGATCCGCTGCTGCATCGAGACGGTGTGCTGCTGCACCGACATCCAGGCGGACCTGCGCCGGCTGCGGGCGCGCCTGAAGCTGCGGCGCGGCGGGCAATGCGTCATCGGGTTTGCAACCAAAACGCGGCGCGGAAAGTAATCCCTCCGCGCGGAAAAGGAGGCCACCATGTGTCCCTGCTGCCCCGGTGATTGCTGCGATTAGGCGGTTTCGCCGCCAGTGAAGAGTGATGAGATAAGAGTGAAGAATGAAAGGCGCCTTCATTCTTCACTTTTCTTCACTTCTGAGGGCTTCCCTAGCGAGTCTGGTCTAATATGGAGCCGTGAAGACCTGGGTGGCCCTGCTGTTCCTGGTCTGTATCAACGCCTGCGCGCAGGAAAGCGAGCGCAGCGCCGCCGAATGGACGCTGCGGCTGGGTGGCGGCGTCGTGCTGAGCGGGCGCGCCGCGCCGCTGCGCGATCTTTCCGAGCTGCCCGGCGGCGAGCTGGCGATCACCGGGTTGGACTTCACCGGGACCGCGCTCGAGCCGCAAGACCTGAAGCGCCTGTCGGGACTCACCGAGCTGCGCGAGCTGTACCTGCCGGCGCCGATGTGGAACCCCGGCGCGGGGAGCCGCCTTGACGCCAACGAGGCGCTGGCGCACCTGAAGCCGCTGGCGAAGCTCGAGCGGCTGCACCTGAGCCTGCACTTCCTCACCAACATCAATATCGAAGACAAAGGCCTGGCCCACCTGGCCGGCCTGAAGAATCTGCGCGAGTTGCGCCTGGTCCAGACCCGGGTGAAAGGCGCGAGCCTGGCGGCATTCTCCAGTCTCACCTCGCTCGATTTGAGCTACACGCCATTCGATGACGCCGGCATGGCCAGTCTGAAAGGGATGTCGAAGCTCTCGCAGCTTCGTCTGCGCGATACCTTCGTCACCGACCAGGGCCTGGAACACCTGCGCGACCTCGCCGGCCTCACCGAACTCGATCTTTACGGTACGCGCATCACCGACGAGGGCTTGAAGGCGCTCGCCGGCCTGACGCAGATCAGGAAGCTGAACCTGCTGGGCGCCGCGGTCACCGACTCCGGCCTCGCGGCCCTGGCCGCGATGAGCCGGCTTGAAGAATTGAGCCTGTATCGCACCCGGATCACCAACGCGGGCCTGGAGAAGCTGAAGGCCTTGAAGAACCTGTCCGCGGTGGATCTGCGCTACACCCGGGTGTCGCGCGCCGGAGTCGAATCGCTGCGGGCGGAGTTGCCGCGGTGCCGCATCAGCTTTCTCGACGCCTCGGTGGCGCCAGTGGCGGGCGGCGCCGCCGCCCGGCTGGCGGGCCGCGGAGAAAAAGCGGTCGCCGCCTGGGTCCGCTCGGTTGGGGGCAAGGCGGCCTTCACCCACGGGCGGCTGGCGGAGATCTCGCTGGAATCGGCGCCCATCACCGACGCGCAACTGGAGAACCTGCGCGGATTGAGCGCGCTTCAAAAGCTGAGCCTGGAGCGCACCGAGATCGGCGACGTCGGCGCGCAGTTCCTGGCGAAGCTCACCGGCCTGGTGGAACTCGACCTCGGCCACACGATGATTTCGGACAACGGCCTGGCGCACCTCGGCGGCCTGCGGCAACTGCGCCGGCTCAGCCTGAAGCACACGCTGCTGAGCGGCGCGGGCCTGGCCCACCTGAAGCCTCTGGCGGAGCTGGCCGAGCTGGAGCTGGCCGGGACGGCGCTTGGCGACGAGGGGCTGCGGCATGCCGGCGCGCTGGCTTCGTTGCGCCGCTTGAGGCTGAGCTACACCGATATCACCGACGCGGGCCTCGCACACCTCGCCGGCCTCGTGCTTCTGGAAACTCTGGACCTGACGGCGACCGACCTGGGAGATGCCGGCCTGGCGCGCCTGAAGCCGCTCACCGGCTTGTCCGAGCTGCTGCTCAGTTACGGCCGCTTCACCGACAAAGGGCTCCAGCACCTGTCCGGACTGACGGCGCTGAAGCGGCTGGAGATGGCACGGACACGTGTCACAGACGCGGGCCTGGCGGCGATCGCCGGGCTGAAGAACCTGAACCGCTTGAACCTCGATTACACCTCGGTGACGGACAAGGGGCTGGCCGGCCTCGCGGGACTTACCGGGCTGAGCGCGCTCAGCCTCGACAGCGCGACGGTCACCGACGCCGGACTCGAGCCGCTTCGCGGCATGAAGCAGTTGAAATTCCTCAACCTGTATCACACGCTGGTGAGCGAGACGGGCTTTCAGGCCTTGAAAGCGTCGCTGCCGGGTTGCGAGATTGTCTGGGACCGCGATTCGGCACTGCCGAATCGCCGCCGCAGTTGACCCTATGCCGCTCTTGATTCTTCTGCTGTGCGGATTCTTGCAGCCGCGCGCGGCCCGGAGCGAAGGCTCTTTGCCAGGCTCTGTGCCCGCCGCAGCTTCCGACGAGTTCGCCTGGGTCGAGCGCCTCGGCGGGCGGATCGAGCGCGCGGGCGGCGGCGTTCGGGGCATCCACCTGCGCGGCGCCTGGGTCACCGACTCCGACCTGCAGGCGCTCGAAGTGCCAGACCGGGCGCCAGATCTCGAGCGGCTGGACCTTTCGCTGACGCGCATCACCGACCAGGGCCTGCAGCGGCTGAAGGCGCTGCCCAACGTCCGCGAGCTGAACCTGTTTTACGCCGAACTCATCACCGACGAGGGCCTGGTGGCGCTGAAAGGCTGGAAGCGCCTCGAGCGTCTAAATCTGCGCGGCACGAAAATCACCGACACCGCGCTCTCCCACCTGTCCGGGATTGCGAGCCTGGCGGCGCTGGACATCGGCTTTGCCGAAATCACCGACAGCGGCCTGGAGCACCTGGCGGCGCTGTCCAATTTGAAAGAGCTGTCCTTCGGCGGCAACAAGCTCACCGACTCGGCGCTCCACGTGGTGAAGTCGCTGCCGGGGCTCACGCATCTGGATGTCAGCGGATCGCAGCGGACCGATTCCGGGTTGTGGTCGGCGGCGATTACCGACCGGGGCCTGGACACGCTCGCCGCGCTGAAAAACCTGGAGGCGCTCAACCTGGGCGGCACGCGCATCAGCGATATCGGGGTCGAAAAGCTGCAAGGGCATTCCAGCCTGCGCGCGCTGGACCTGAGCCGCACGCAGGTGTCGGCGCGGGGCCTGGAGAAAATCAAGGGCCTGAAGCTGGAGAAGCTGGGCCTCTGGCGGGCGGGGCGGGTGGCCGATGATGCCATTCCGCACCTGGCGACGATGAAGAGCCTGCGCCGGCTGGACCTGGCCGAAACGGCGATCACCGCCGCCGGCATCGAGCTTCTAAAGAAGTCCCTGCCCTCCTGCCGCATTACGAGGTAGCCGGCGGGGTTGCGGTTTTTTGCACTTGACTGGCCAATTGTGCTTATAATCGGGCCGCGCATTATGGGTGAGATGGGTCTTCCCCGAGACCCTCAGGTGGCAACCTCCGATGCCCCGGGCGACTTCACAGCCTGGGGAGAGTTATTGCCGGCATAGGAGCCGAACCATGAAGCCCGCCTCGCAGTTGTGCTTCAGTCGAAGTCTTTTGCTCTCCCTCTGTTTTCTCTCAACCGGGTCCGCATGGGCGCAATCGGCGCTGGAGCGCGCGCGGTTACACCAGCAGGCGGGTGAAACAGCCGAGATGCGGGCGGCGGTGGCCGATGCCCTGCGCCAGGGCCCCGGCGACCGGGCGGCGCTGGCCGGCGCGGCCGAACTGCTGGACCTGGCCGGGGGATCGAGCCGTGCCGACGCTTATCGCAAAGTAATCGAAGCGGCGCCGGGCAGCCCCGAGGCGTTCGCGGCGCGCCGCCGCCTGGTGTTATTGCATCTGGAGGCGGGTGAATACGACCAGGCGCGGAGCGCGCTGGAGGCCTACCGGGCCGCGGGAGCTTCGGACCTGGCCGCTGCGCCGGCAGTCCCGCGGCCCGTGGTGGCCGCCGCTGCCACCGGCTTTATCGAGATCCCCGGGCCACTGCTCTCATTCCAGCGTATGGCTGCGCTGCGTCCCGCCACCACTGCCGAGGAACTGCTGCCCGCGCTGGCGCGTAACGTAGTCACTTTCGGCTACGAGTACTCGCACCGGTTCCTGAAGATCATGCCCAGCGAGTATCTGAAGCTGTTGAAGGGCTACCTGGGACAGGCGCGCGAGCTGCAGGCGCTGGCGGGCAGCGGGGGCGTGCTGCGCGTCGGAAGCTGCTCGGAATCCGGCCCGCTGCTGAAGATCCTGGGATACCGAATCGGCGTACCCGGTTCGAACGACCGGTCGGCGGCCGGATGCACAGCCGCGGCGCAGTCGGTGGTCGAGGTTGAGGACGCTCAGCGCGCATTCCTCACCACCGATTCCGGCTTCCCCCTGGTCCAGCTCGAAGAGGCGATCCAGGGGAAGGCGCCCTTTGAACATTCGGTGCGGCCGATCCGCATCCCGGTGATGCTCGGTCCGAACGCCTGGGTGAAGCCCGGCGGCCAGCCTTCGCAATGGATTGATGCCTTCCTCGACGACCGGCTGCTGGCCCGCCTGTACCTGGCGCTGTCGCGGCTGGAAACGAAGACCGTGGACGTGCTGACGAATTCGCCCGGCATCGAAAAGCTGAAGGCTTCGAGCGCGGTGCTGGACTTTTTCGGCGGGATGTTCCGCGTGGAGAACGGGCGCGTGGCCGTGCCCGGCGGGCAGGGCGCGGCGGAGACCTGGAAGCAAATTGTCGGGGCCGGCCCGGACAACCCGGCGGTTTTTCTTACCAACCTGATCGAGAAGGATGACGGGTGGATCGCCGCCTACTTTGACGCGCTGTCGCGCACCAGCCGCAGCCAGCAGGCATACATGACCGAGCCGGGGCGCCTGATGCGATTTTATCGCGCGCTGCGCGGCAAGAGCACGTCGCCCAGCCCGGCGCGGCCCATTTTCCGGGGCAACGCGCAACTGATCCTGCTGACCACGCGGCTGCGCGTGCAGCCGGACGGCCGCCCCTACCTGCCCGGCGGGGTTAACACCTGGAAATCGGTGTTCCGCCTGCGCCCGCCCAAGCCGGTGCCCACGGCGGGAAAGAAGGTGCGCGAGGTCATCCGGCTGGAAACCGATGACGAAGTGGTCGAGGCGCTGTTTGCCCGCGTCCGCGACGCCGACGAGAACGGGCCGCTGAACGTGTTCCTGGCTGTGAACGAGATGGACCGCCTGCGGGCCAAGCCGCTCGAGGCCAACACCATTTTGTTGCTGACTACGCAATATCCTCGCTTCAGCCAGCACTACGCGCTCTTCTCCGAGTGGCCGCAGATCTCCAGCTCCAGCATCGAGCAATTCCTCGACGTGGTGGAATCGCTGACCCGCGTGCGCGAGCCGATGGCGCGCGCCGATGCCATGGGCTCGCTGCAGGCCGGGGTGGCGCTGTGCGAAATCCTGGCGCGCCAGGGCGTGATCACCGAAGCGCAGTTCGAGCCGGCGTTGAACAAGGTGGTCACCGCCTTCGCCGACGTCGAAACAGCCGAGCAGGTATTTGACGCGGCGCGGAAAGCGGCGCAGGTATTGCTGGCGTTTGCGCCGGCCGACGCCGGCTCGCTGCACGAGAAGATGATCGCCATGCTGGCGGCGCCGGCGGGCTTGGGCGCCGACGCCCAGCCGGCCCGCGAGGACGTGGCCGCCCGCATCCGCGGGGCGATTGATGCGCAGCGCCTGATCCCGCTCGATACGCTGATGTCGCTCGCCGAGCAACTGGAGCGCGCCTCGGCCACGCGCGCGCGGCCCGGCCCCGATTTTGCGCGCCTGGCGTCGCGGATCAAGGAACTGAACCTGCCCAACCCCTTCCCGTCGGCGGCGGAAAAGAATGCCGCGTTTTTCGGCTACTGGACCGAGCGGCATATTGACGCCGAGCGCGACGCCGACCTGGCCCACGTGGCGCAGCGCGACAACGTGGACAAGCTGGCCCGCGCCCGCGGCCTGCTGGCCGCCCACCTGCGCGATTCGCTGGTAGGCTTCGTCTACGCCTTCTATGCGCCGCCCGGCTCGATGGTCATGCACAACAACCCGCTGTTTGTCCGCTCGCATGACTTCCTGGGCAACTCGGGGCAGGGAACCGGGAACGAGATCTGGGGTCCGGGCCGCGTCTCCGGCCTGGGCTGGCCATGGAGCGGCGGCGGCCGCTTTGTCGGCTCGCTGTCGGGGATCGCCTACGCCTTGGCCGACGCCGAAAAAGACTTCCTGGTGCCGCAGCAGACGCAGTCGCTGATCTGGGGCGAACTGGCTCCGCAGATCCTGCTGTCATCGCTGGTGCCGCGCTGGTGGCGTGTTTCGCCCCGGACGCAGCACTGGGTGGCGCTGCACCAGCGCCTGGGAAGCAGCTTGCTGGCCGAGGCCGCGCTGTCGGCCGACGCGCGGCGCGCGGTGCTCGAAGCGCTGCCGCGCATCGAGCCGCGGCGCATGGAGCTGATTGAGGCGGAGCTGGCCCAGGGCCGCGCCGCCGGCGCGGCACACTACGTTACGCCGGCCGAGCTCTACCGGCTTTCGCGGAATGTCCTATCGAGCGCCCCCGGCGCCGCGCTGGCGCGCCGCGTGGGGCCCGCCGCCGCGGCGATCGAGGATCTCTCGAGCCGGTTCCCGCAGGAGGCCTCCGAGGCCGCTGCCGGCGCCGCTTACGGCGTGCCTCATCCCAAGGTGGCCCGCTCCTACCGCCCCGAATTACTCAATCTGCCTCTGTTCCCCGCGCTACTCGGCTATTCCAGCCGGCTGTTGGCCGAATCCTGGGAGTCGAGCAATCTTTACTGGGGACAACTGGCCGACGAAGCGGGGCTTCCTCCGGCCGAGCTGAACCGCCTGGCGCCTCAGCTCACCCGCAGGATGCTCGAGCGCATTTTCGCCAATGACCTCGAAGACTGGCCCGCGGTTTTGACCGCGATGCGGGCCACCGGCGAGGAGTTTCGCAAGAAGAACGCCCCCGGCGCGGCCGCCGCGGGCGGCAACGAGTGACCTAGCGAAGGCATTCCCGGGAGCGCAGTTCGCCGCGGCGAATCGCGCGCTGTTTTTTCCGGTCTGTGTGCGCATGCTTTGGTTTTATGGGAGTGACATATGAAACGAACTGTGGTGGCAATTTCGGCTTTGGCGTTGGTGGCGGTAGCCGTAACGCTTCCCGTGTTGACCGGCTCCGCGCAAGAGCGTCCCCGTGATCCGGTGTTTCGTGTGGACGTGGACCTGGTGCTGCTGACGGTGGCGGTGACCGACCGCGGCGGCAGCTACATCAAAGGCCTGCGCCCCGGCGACTTCCGCATCCTCGAAGACGGCATCCCGCAAAAATTGGCCATGTTCGGCGAGGGCGGCGGCCGGCCGGAAAAAGTGTCGGCGACCGAAGAGCGTGACCGCGCCGCGCGGCGGCCGCTGCCCGACGTGCTGCCGGGGTCCAACATCTTCATCCTGTTCGACTCCAGCAACTTCATGTACAAGGGCTTCGTTTACGCGCAGGACGCGATTGCCGATTTCATTCGCGGCCTCGACAACCAGGACTCCATCGCCCTCTACAGCTTCAGCCGCAATCTGTTGCGCGCCAGCCCGCTCACGCTGGACCGGCGCAGCGCGCTGTTGGGCCTGCGACAGGTCGTCGCCGGCGACGATACCTCGCTCTACAACGCCCTGCTGCTCACCCTGCAGGACGCCTCCCGCGCTCCCGGCCGCAAGGTGGTGGTGGTGTTCTCGAACGGCCCGGACAACGCCAGCATGGTTTCACCCGAGGCGGTGCGCGAGCTGGCTGAGAATGAAGGCATCCCTATTTACCTGATCAGCACGCAGGACCTGTCGAAGGATGACATTTCCGCCACCGTGTTCCAGCGGCTGGCGGCGCGCACCGGCGGCAAGACGTATTTCGCACGCACCTGGCAGCGGCAGACGCAGGCCTTCAACTCCATCCGCGAGGACCTGGCCCATCTTTACCTGCTGAGCTATTATCCGGCGCCGAACGCCAACGTCAACTGGCGCAGCATCACCGTGGAGCTGGCCGGCGAGCAGAACAAGAAATTCCGCCTCCGCACGCGCAGCGGCTATCGCCCCAAGGTCCGCACCACCGACCCGGTCGCCGGCTCCGCCTCCGGCGCCTCTTTCTCCACCAGCCAGTAGGTATGCGGGACCGGCTTTCTCAACGGGGATGAAATAAGATCGCCACAGAGACGCAGAGGACACAGAGAACGAACACGGGCTGAAACCTCCTTGCGCCTCTGGTGACGAAAGCATCGCCACAGCTTGAAATCAGGGCCTCCCGGAATATATCTTTTTTGGTATAGTGAGATATGAGCTGGACGGTCGAGACCCTGAACGAAACCGTTGGGGCGGAAGTCGAGGCCTTGCCCGAAGACATGCGGGCGAGGCTCGCGCGTATCGCGAAGCTCATCGAGGAAAAAGGTTTGGAGCGGGTGGGCGAGCCGCACGTCAAGCATTTGGAAGGCCGAGATGGAGCAATGGCACGCATAACTGACCTGCACAAGGAATGGCTGAAAGAGCCGAAGTACAAGAAGGCTTACGATGCTCTGGAGGAAGAGTTCGTCCTGGCGTCAGCCGTGATGGACGTGCGGAACCGCGCCGGCCTGACGCAGGAGGCGCTGGCCCGGAAGATGGGGACGACGCAGCCCGTCGTCGCCCGCCTGGAAAGCGGACGTACGCGCCCGTCGATGCGGACGCTGGAGCGCCTGGCGGAGGCTACCGGATCGCGCTTGCTCATCAGCTTTGAACCGCGCGATGCAAAGCGGCCTGCGGGGTGAGAAAGAGAAACCCTCATATTGGCCCGTCGCTGATGCTTTTCAGCCCTGCGGGCATGGTGTGGCTCGCCGCCCAGGAACCGCTCAGCGTTTTTACAACGACGATTACGCAAGCAGAGGTGCTTTTACGGAATCGAGGCGTTACTTGCTGGGACACGCCGGGCACGGTGATCCCCGGAAGGTGGCGCACCAACGGCCCGATCGCCGGCTCCGCCTCCGGCGCCTCCTTCTCCACCAGCCAGTAGAGGCTGGCGAATCGCCCGCTTATTTCAGTTGCGCGAGGGGCCGCCGGGGATCGGCGAAGAATGCGTCCTCCGCGTTGTCGAGGACGCGGACATCGCCCATGTTGATGGAGGCCTTCTGCGCGTTGGTGTGATTGCTCGCCAGCTTGATGCCCTGGTAGTCGCCGTACTGCCAATCCCACGACCCTTTGTCCTTGCTCTGCAGCGTGTATTCCCAGTGGGTCATCAGATGGGAGGAGCGGGAGACAAAAGCCCGGTACTTGTCTCCCGGCGTTAAGCCAACGTTGCCGAAGGTGAGTTCCACGACGTCATAGGTCTCATTGCCCCGCGTTTTGGGGCCCAGATACTTGAGGTTGACGCCCGGGTCCATCCACTTCCAGGGCATCGCCAGCCAGTACATGTCGTTGATGTACGCGGCATGGGCAGACAGCAGGGACTTCTCAGCCTCCGGCCCATCGAGCTTGACGCCCTCCCGGTACACGGCGCCCCGCCTGGCGTTGGCGTCCGTGAAAAGGATGACTTCGCTCTTGCCTTCCTTGGTTTTCCTCTCCAGGCGGTGGCGTCCGCTCCACTTATCCCAGAGGTGGGAGCGCTCCATGACCGGCTTGCCGCCACGGATCACGTTAAAATCGTAGCGGATAAAATGCGCGGCCTTCCAGGCCTGCTCGCCGCCCATGGCCTGCATCATGGCGGCGGCCACCTGCTCGGCCTTTGCATCGCGTTTGCCCGGTTCTTTTCCGGGCGCTTGGGCCCCTGAAAAGCTGCCGCCGGCCAGTGACAGCATCAACACGCCGAGGGTCCATTTTCTACTGGTCATAACACCTCCTGCCAACCGCATCGTAACACTCCGAGACGGGACACAGTCACCCCCGCCGATTCATCCAGGACCCGAGTGGTACACTTGTGTGGAACAGGGTCTCGCAAGCCATGATGATCTCAAAATGAATGCCCAGCCCATCCTGGCAATGCTGGCGAAGGCTCTCCAGGAGCACGGCCTGGAGGCCGTGCTCATCGGCAATGCGGCCGCCGCGCTTCAGGGAGTGCCGGTTACGACGCTCGATTTCGACTTCCTCTTTCGAAAGACGCCGCGGAATCTAAAGAAGCTGAAGGCCCTTGCGAAAAGCCTGGGCGCGGTCGTTCTGAAACCCTATTACCCGGTTTCCGGCCTGTTTCGTGTCGTGCGGGACGAGGACTCCTTGCAACTCGATTTCATGGCCAGCATTCACGGAGTGAAGTCTTTCCCCAGCCTTCGCAGCCGGGCTTCCCGGATAGACTTTGGGGGCAATGAATTGCTGGTGGCGGATCTTGCAGATATCGTTGCGAGCAAGCGCGCCGCCGGCCGGCCGCGGGACCGGGCGGTGCTGGACATCCTGGAAAGAGCGCTCGATGAAAAGAAGAAGATCGGCGGAAAAAAAGCTTGAGGCGCTGAAAGCGGAAAGCGACCGCGCCTTGCGGCAGCAGATTCGCCGGCTGCTGCGGCTGCCCATGAACCAGCGCACTCATTTCCTGCGGAAGCGCATCGGCTTTCGCGCCTCGTGCCTGTAGAAAGCGGGCCACGAAACCCGGAGCGTTGTGCTCCGGGTTTGCCCGCAGGGCTATTTCACGACGTTGGCGGGGTGGCCCTGGGCGAAGCTGAGAATGTTCTCGATGGTGGTGTCCAGGATGCGCTCCAGCGCCTCTTTGCTGTTGAAGGCGTTGTGCGGGGTGAAGATGACGTTGTCGCGGCGGAACAGAACGTGGGTGCGGACCACGGCCTGCAGCTTCTCGATGTTCTGCTGCTGGTAAAGGAGCTGCTTCTCTTCCTGGATCAGCTCCTCGCCCTCCACCACGTCGAGGCCGGCGCCGGACAGCCGCCCGTTTTCGAGCGCTTCGAGCAGCGCGTCGGTATCCACCAGCCGCCCGCGCGCGGTGTTGATGAACAGCGCTCCCGGCTTCATCCGGGCGAACTTCTCGCGGTCCATGAAGTGGTGAAGCGCCTGGGAGTAGCCCATGTGCAGCGTGACGATGTCGGCGGCGGCCAGCAGATCATCCATCGAAACGTAGCTGTAGCCGAGCAATTCGGCCAGAAAAGAGTTGCGGAACGGGTCGTAGGCCAGCACGCGCATGCCGAAGCCGCGCGCGATCTTGATCACGTGCAGCCCGATCTTGCCGGCGCCCACCACCCCCAGGGTCTTGTCTTTCAGGTCGAAGCCGGTCAGGCCCTCGAGCGAATAATCGCCGCGCATCACGCGCGTGTACGACTGGTGGATCTTGCGCGAGAGGGAAAGCATCAGCGCGAAAGTGTGCTCGGCCACGGTGTTCTCGCCGTAGGCCGGCACGTTGGAAACGGTAATTCCCCGCGCGGCGCAGCCGGCCAGGTCCACGTGGTCAAAGCCGGTGGAGCGGGTCGAAACCAGGCGCAGCGACGGCATCGCCGCCAGCACTTCGGCCGACACTTGGGAATAGATAAACGGCGAAAGAACGTCGAATTCGCGCAACGCCGCCAGCGACTCGCGCGGCAACTCCGGCTCCAGCCGCTCGGGGCGGAACAGAAACTCGTGGCCCGGAAGCCGCTCGGCGAGGTACGCGCGCTCCCAGTCCTTGATTTCAAGAAAAGCGATTTTCATGAGTAGGGCAGCCTAACCCGAATAATTCATGAAGTCAGCGGCCAAAAGGGATCTGCGTGCTGGTATATGGAGTGCGGC
>JBKKAI010000116.1:0-4466 GCA_046714815.1 Terriglobia bacterium
TCGTTGTCGGCATGGTTAATCCTCGTAATACACTTCGATCGAAAAGCGCGCGGGCCCGGAGGGCAGCCTTACCAGGCCTTTTTCCACATCCACGTCGCGGTGCTCCGCGCCGTTCACCTTCACGCGCCGGATCGCCGCCCCCTTCGGGTGGCGAAACACGGCGATGATGGTCCGGTATGGATCGCGCCGTGGCGGCTCGATTTCCGCCTGAATCTCGCCCTGAGCTACACGCGAGTGTACCTCAAACGAGATGTCGCCGTAGTAGGTCGGCAGCTTCGTGGCGCGAATGCGTTCGCCGTCGTTCAGCCAGCGCCGCGGCGCGCCGGCCAGCAGGTAAAGGTCGCCGGTTTCCGTGTTGTCCCGCAACTCCTCCATCACCAGCATCAGTCGCAGCATCAGCAGCGTCTCGGCGTTCGCGGCGGAGTTGGGGAAAGAATAATCGGCGCCGGCCAGGCCGCCATGGCGCGTGTTGTAGCCGATAAACGGCGAGCCTTCCGAGGCCACGTAGACGTGGCGCGACATCCCGAACGCCAGCCGCGCGTAGAAGCCCAGCAGAAACTCGTCCACCGCGCCGGCGCGCAGGCGGTAGTTGTAGTAGCCGGCGTTGTAGACGTTGTTGATCCAGCCGTAGGGCTGGCCCGGCTGGAGGCGCGCGCGCGTGTTGCCCAGCACGAAGCCGCCGCGCGCGGCCACGTAGTCGGCGATCCAGCGGCCCACGGCGTCCGCGGGGTTGAAGAAGTTGTACTGGAAAATCATGTCGGCCCAGTAGTGATAGTAGGTGCCCTGCACGCGTCCCAGCGCCAGGTCATCGTACGGCTCGGGGCCGTACTCCGGCGTCTCGCGGAAATAGAGCGTCTGCAGGTCCACGAACGGCGGCCGCCCGGGGACGCGGATCGCGCTGCGCTCCATGGCTTCGAGAATCGCGCGGCGGAAATCGCGCGCCTCGCTCAGGTATCGCTCGCCGCGCTCTTTGTCCAGGCCGGTTTCCACCAGGAACCGCCCGAAGTCCTGCAGACCCTGGCAATTGGTGATGTTGTGTCCGAGCACGTAGACGGTCTGCGTGCTGGCGCGCAGGTCCACGCCGGGGCGGTCCGGCGGCAGCAGGCCCCAGTGCAGCGGACGCGCGCCGTCTTTCGGATTCATGTTGGAGCGGCGGTCGCTGATGATCTCTTCGGCGGCGCGGTCGAGCTCTTCTTTGTGTTTCTCGAAGACGCCGGTTTTCTTCGTCAGCCGGTAGTTCTCGAGCAGGTGATGCAGGGGCATGGCGCGGCGGTTCTGATACTTGCGGCCCGCCTGGTCGCGCCGCACGCTGACCGGCACGGCGTAGGGCGCGAGCGCGGCGGCGTAATCGGGGTGGCCGAACATCGCGAAGGTGTGCGCTCCGAAGCCGTTCTCCTGCGGATAATAGGAATCGTTGTAGCGCAGGCCGGAGCCGTAGGTGAAGCGCGGCCCGTCGGCCAGGATGAAGTTTTGCAGGAGCAGCGCGCGCCACACGTGGTTGACGCGCTCCTCGGGCACCGTGACCTGAGCGCCGCGTGCCAGCAAGCCGGTCCAGAACCGGCGGACCCGGCCGTAGGCGGCGTCGAAGCCTGTTTTGCCGTTCGACACCGGGAGCGAAAGCTCCGGGCTGGTCTCGATCATGCGCTGGCTGTCGGGCAGGTAGGGAATCTGGTAGTAGACGGCGGCCTGCCCGCGCGGCGGCAACTGCACCGCGTGTGTCAGGCGGCGCTTGCCCGCGTCGAACCGCGCCGCGCGATCGCTGTGCGCCAGCAGCAGAGCGCCGCTGCCGTCCACGATTCTCTGCGATTCGGCGCGGGTCCCTGCTTGGACCACTGTTTCATCCACCAGGATGACGTCGGCATGAAGCTCCGCCGGGCGCGCCTGGTCCGTCAGGTTGCTGATCTCGAAGCGCACATGCGCGATGTCCCCTCGTTCGCCGCCCGGCTCCGGCGGTTTGTCGGCCAGCGCCGTCTGGCGGTAGCGCAGGCCGTCATGATCGTACGTCGCGGTCACAATCGGGAGGTAGCCGTCTTCATAGCCGATGCGCGAGTAGCGCTCGCCGTCGCGGCCGAACATCTCGGCGGCCGCGCCCACGCGGAACACGATGTTGGTATTGTTCGCCAGTGGCTGGACGGCGCCGTTGAGCTGGCCCTTGCGCAGGTCGGCCGAGATCGCACCGTTCCACCAGATGGCGAACTCGTTGTCGAAGGTGTTCCGGACGCGCGGATCGGAATACGTGCCGAGCAGCGTGCGGTCGAGGACCTTCCCCGGGTAGGCCGCCGCCAGCGCTTCAAACGACGGTTCGCCGCCCGCCAGGATTTTCTTCGCCAGCGGGTCGTCGAGGCCGGAGGTCATCAGCGCTTCTACGCGGCGCCCCGCCTCCATGGCCCGCTGCTCCTGGGCCTTGAACGTGACGCCGTGGGTCCAGCTTTCGGTCAGCTCAATGTACTTCCGTTTGAGCGCGGGCTGCTGCGCTGTTCCGATCTGGAGCACGGCCGCGAGTAGAAACAGTTTCTTCATGCGTCCTGAATGTTATCATTCCAGCCGTGTCATTCGTGCCCCGCCGGCGTGTGCTCAAGCAACTGGGGGCACTCGCCCTGGCCGGCTCGGCCGGTGCTCAGGCTCCCGCGCGCCGCCCGAACATC
Source organism: Terriglobia bacterium (assembly GCA_046714815.1). GTDB lineage: Bacteria > Acidobacteriota > Terriglobia > JAJPHL01 > JAPKYU01 > JBKKAI01. Next base: position 2,646 of record JBKKAI010000116.1, read on the forward strand.
CTGCTGATTCTGGCCGATGACCTCGGCTACGGCGAGTTGAGTTGCTACGGCGCGACACACCTCAGGACGCCGAACCTGGACCGGCTGGCCACCGAGGGCGTGCGTTTCACCGACTACTACGCGGCCACGCCGCTGTGCGCGCCGACCCGCGTCAGCATTCTGACGGGCCGCAACGCACTGCGCACGTCGCTTCCGTTGAACCCGAATTTCAAAGATCCCGAGAGCGGCTTGTCGCCCGACGAGGTTACCCTCCCGGAAGTGCTCGGCGCCGCGGGCTACGCCACCGGGCTGGTCGGCAAGTGGCACCTGGGCTATGCGCCGAAATTCCGGCCGCGCCGCCAGGGCTTTCAGGAATACTTCGGCTTCCTCTCCGGCTGGGCCGATTACTACGAGCACACTTATCGCGAAGGCAGCAAGTTCATGTACCGCAACGAACAGGCCGAGGACCGGCCCGGCTACATGACCGAGGTGCTGGCCGCCGAGGCCAAGGCCTTCCTGGACCGCCACCGCCGCGGCCCGTTCTATCTTCAGTTGGCGTTCAACGCCCCGCACGAGCCGCTGCAGGCGCCGGAAGCTTGGCTGCGCCGGCGGCCGGGCGACACCAAGGCGGCGATGATCGAATGCCTCGATGATGGGATTGGCCAGGTGCTGGCGCACCTGCGGCGGCTCGGGCTGGAGCGGAACACGCTCATCGTGTTCCAGAGCGACAACGGCTCGCCGCCCGGCGGCCGGAATGGGCCGCTCGGCGGATGGAAGGGCGGCCTGCGCGAGGGCGGCATCCGCGTGCCCATGATTGCCCGCTGGCCGGGACGCATCGCCGCGGGCACAACCACCGGCGAGCCGGCCGCCAGTTTCGACCTGTTCCCGACGTTTATTGAAGCCGCCGGCGCGAAGCCGCCCGGCGGCGTGCGCCTCGATGGCAAGGACATCCTTCCACTGCTTGAAGGAAAGGCGAAGTCGCCGCACGAAGCGCTGTTCTGGGGCCATCGCGGGCAGTGGGCCGCGCGCCGCGGCCGCTGGAAGCTGATCGAGGAAAAGTCCGGCTCCTCCGCGCTCTACGACCTGGACGCCGACCTCGCCGAATCCACCAACGTCGCCGCCTCCCATCCCGACATCGCCCGCGACCTCGCCACGCGCCTCAGCGACTGGAAGAGCGGCTTACCCGGCGCCGCCCGCGTGCAGGCGCGTTAAGCGAGTACCTTGCACAAGGAATCTTTCCTTACTAAAATAAGGACATGGCGAAGGTTGCCAGCAAGCTCCAGGTCACTCTGCCCAAGGCGATCGCGAAGGCCTTCGGCATTCGGCCCGCGATCACATAGACTGGATCGCGGCCCAGGACGTAATCCACGTCGTGCCCGCTCGACTCAGTCGGAAGCCTTTGGATGTTGCCGCCCGGCTCCAACTGTTCGATCAGGCGACGGAACGGCAAAAGCAGCGCGAGGCGAACCGGCCGAAACCGCGCGCCGCAAATCGCGGTTGGAAGCGGGAGGACTTGTACCGTCGTAGCGGCACTGGTTGACACGAACATCCTGGTTTACCGCCACGATCCGCGCTTCCCAATCAAACAGCGGATTGCTATCCGGCTCCTCCGAGCGGGCATCGGCGACGAAACGCTGAGGATTCCGCACCAGGCCCTGGTAGAGTTTTTCGCGGCCGTCACGCGGCCGGCCACCACCGGCAGTCCTCTGCTTACACAAACCGAAGCCCTCCCCGAGACCGAAGAACTTCTGACTCAGTGCATTGTTTGATGCTCACATGTGGGCTTACGCGGACTATTACGGTCTAACGGAGCTGCTTTCGGAGGATTTTCAGCATCAGCGG
>JBKKAI010000117.1:0-2602 GCA_046714815.1 Terriglobia bacterium
CCCACCATGGTTTCACCGGCTCGCCGAGCTTCTCCTTCAGCCGAGCGATCTCCGCTTCGAGAACGGCTACGCGGTCTTCGAGGTTATTCGTCGCCATGAGAATCGCTCCTTTCCACCGAACATTCTACCGAAGTAGCCCCGCAAACGCGAACAGCCCGCGGCGCTGGGGTGCAGTCCCGTTCCTGCGCCCGGTTTTTTCCGGTAGTATGATTCCGCGTCAGCTGATGGGGATTGCACAGCTCTACTCGGGAGTAGCCATGGAAGGTCGAGCCATTTTGACTCGGAAGGAACGAGAGGCGTTGCGGGCGCGCTGGGAGCAGCGCTCCGCCCAAGCGTTCGAGCGGATGTTCGGGGCGGCGAACCAGGATCAACTGGTGACGTTCACGGAGCGGGAGGATATGGCCTGTGCCCTGGCCAAGGAGTTGGCCGCCTTCATGCTGGAAGAACATGCCGCGGCGGATGCGCAGGTGCGGCCGAATGCGAAACGGCCGCCGTGCTGTCCCAAGTGCCAGCAGCCGGCCGAGCGGACCACGCAGCGCACCGAGCCGCTGCCCGAGCGGGAGCTCACGACGCGTGCCGGGGAGGTCAAGCTGCGGCGGGAGCAGTGGCGTTGCCGAAAGTGCCGGATCGTTTTTTTTTCCGCTGGACCAGCGGCTGAAGCTGGGGACGGAGGGCTACAGTCCGCGGCTCGTGGAGAAGGCGGTGCGGCAGGCGAGTAAGGCGGCCTCCTTCCAGGAAGCGAGTGCAGACCTGAAGGCCTTGGCGGAAGTGTCGATCAGCGCCACGCAGCTGCAACGCCTGAGCGAACGCGTCGGCCACGAGTGGGTGCAAGCGCGGGATCAGGAAGTGCAGGCCTTTCGCGAAGGCAAGCTGGTGTGTGGCTACGCGGCAGCACCGAAGGCGTCTGCGGTGATGGTGGACGGCGGCCGCGTGCAGACGCGGGCCGAGGACGCGGGCCGCGGCGTGCACGAGGCCAAGTGGCGGGAGACGAAAGCGGCCTGCTGTTTGAGCCTGGCGACGCAGGCACAAGCCCAGGATCCGCAGCCGGAACCGCCCCGCAAGTTCCTGGATGCGGAGCGTGTGGCACGCTTGACCGCAGAGATCAAACGGCGCAGCCGGCCGGCGCTGGGACGTGCGGCAACCAAGCCACCGAAGGAGAAGCAGCAGCGCAAGCAGAAGCGGCCGAAGCCCCGGCCGGCCTCGAAGAAGCGGGTGCGTACGGTGGTGGCCAGCATGGCCGACAGTGAGACGTTCGGTTGGCAGGTGGCCGCGGAGGTCAAGCGCCGCGGGCTGGATCGCGCACGCCACAAGGCCTGTGTCTGCGATGGCCAGCAATACAACTGGACGCTCTTCGAGATGCACCTGCGGCCCTTGGGGTTCCTGGCCATCTTGGACTTCGTGCATCTGCTGAGCTACCTGCATGACGCGGCCCACGCCTGGCGGAAGGATCGTGCCCGTGCCTGGAAGCAGTACGCGCAGTGGTTGCGCTGGGCGTGGTCCGGCCAGGTCAAACCGCTGCTCAAGAGTCTGCGCCAGGCAACGTCGGCGCTGGGCACGCCGCCGGCCGGCGCGGCGGACAACGATCCGCGCCAGGTCGTGCGCGATGCTTTGGGCTACGTGGAGCACAATCGCACGCGGATGGACTATCCGCGCTACCGGCGGCTGGGCTTACCGACCAGCAGTGCGCCGGTGGAATCGACGATCAAACAGATCAATCGCCGGCTGAAGGGCAGTGAGAAGTTCTGGCTGGAGGGCGGCGCCGAAGCCATGCTGCAACTCCGCGCCGCCTACCTCAGCGAAGACGACCGCGCCAGCGCCTACTGGTCACGCCCGCGCCCATATGCCCGCGCCGCCGGGGGCGGCCGTCTCAAGGTCGCAGCCTAGCGCACATACGGGAATGCACCCCGTACCGGCCGCGGATTTCGGTCCTGCCTCCACGGGCGGAATTCTCGCCGCACGTGCACCCCGCCACCGTGCGTACAGCAGGTCGAGCGTCAGCAACACCAGCGCGGCCGCGAAAAACCAGGCGTAGTGGTGCACTGGGACCGGACGCAAATCGTCGGTGCGCTCCCGCACGGGGAGCGGCGCCACCTTCTCCTTGAACCAGGTCACGAGCGGCTGGCCGGATTCCCCCTCCAACATGTGCTGCCCACGCGTCTCCTCGGCAATGGCTTGTAGCACGTCGTCGTGGCGGCGCGTGGTCACTTTCTCGCGCTGTCCCGTGGTCGTTTCGATCTGCAAGAATTCGTTCGCGCCGATGGGGATGAGCGCGGCACGCTCCGGATCGCCGACGCCGAGCACGTGCACCGCCGCCTGGATTGCAATGCAGCGCTGCAACGCGTCGCGCCAGTTGCCCGCAAGGTCGTCGCCGTCGGAGATGAGCAGAATCTCGTGGCAACCGCGGGCGTCGGCGTCGAGGCCGGCGACGGCGACGGCCAGGGCGGCCTGCAGGCTGGTACCCAGGCCGGCGCCGTCCTCGCGATAGCTGATGCGCTCCGCCGGGCCAAGGTAGTCCGGGTGGGCGTTCTCCAAGGCGAAGCGAAAGTGATCGTAGTCCTCGGTCAAGGGGCAGAACAATTTCGCCTTGCCTGCGAAGCCGACG
>JBKKAI010000118.1:0-4027 GCA_046714815.1 Terriglobia bacterium
CTCGTACACCAGCTCGTTGTAAAAGCGGCGGCTGGAGGCCGCCAGCTCGGCGGCATGTCCGGCCCATTCCTCCTGCTGCGGGCTATCGAGCGCGCGCTTGGGATGCAGCAGGTGCGCATCGAGCACCGACGTCACCAGTTGCTCCAGGTTGCGCTGCGCGATCGCCGGGTTGGAGTACTTAAGCGAGATCACCTCGCCCTGCTCGGTGATGCGCAGGCTGCCGCCGGGCGCCGAGTAGGGCTGCGCCTGCACGGTGCGGTAGGAAAGGCCGCCGCCGCGGTCAATGGTGCCGCCCTTGCCGTGGAACAGGCCGAGGCGCACGCCGTGCCTTCGCGCCACGCCCGCCAGCCGCTCCTGGGCGCGAAACAGCGCCCAGTTGGCCGCCATGTAGCCGCTGTCTTTCACCGAGTCGGAGTAGCCCAGCATCACTTCCTGGAAATCGCCGCGCGAGCGCAGGATGCGGCGGTAGAAGCGGTCCGAGAGAAGCTGGTCAAGGATGTCCGGGCAGGCTTCGAGATCGTCAAAGGTTTCAAACAGCGGAATTACGTCAATCGAAGAAGTGAGGCGGCCGCGCGCTCCGGCGGTCAGCAGCCCGGCATGGCGGGCCAGCAGCAGCAGGTCCCACAGGTCGGCGGCATGCGACGTCATGCTCAGGATGAAGCGGTGCGAGGCGGCTTCCCCGCCCTTCGACTGAATGCGGGCGAGCGTGCGAAATTCTTCGAGCGCCTTGGCGGCGGCCACGGGCGCGCGGCTGAGGCGCTTGCGCCCGATCAGTCGCCGGATGGAGGCGATGCGCTCGGCGGCCGGCTCGCGCGGCATGCCGGCCACGCCGAGCAGCGCGTCCACCGCGGCGCGCGTCACCGAAGAATGTTCGCGGAAACCGAGCGTTGCGCCGTGGAAGCCGAACACCTGCGCGGCCACGTGCAGCCGGCCGGGGCCCAGCCGCGCCAGGCGTGGGCTGGGATGCTCCGCCAGCAGCCGCTCGAGGAGCCGCGCGTCCCGGGCAAATTCCTCCGGGCCGCGATAGGCGCCGGCGGCGCTGGGCGTATGCTCCGCGGTGCGCTCGATCCGCCATTTCATCACCCGCAGTTTGCGCCGGTAGTATTCATTCGGCTGGTCCACCTGCTCGAAAGCGCGGGTAGCGGGGAAGCGGCGCAGGTCGCGGGCCAGGTCGCGCCGGATCCGGCGTTCGAGCGCGGGGCGCGGCCCGGGCAGCGAAATAATTCCCAGCAGACGCTCGCAGGTATCCCGGTAGTAGCCGAGCACGCTCTGCCGGAGTTGCTCGGCGGCGTTGAGGCTGGTTTCCGGGGTGACGTTGGGGTTGCCGTCGCGGTCGGTGCCCACCCAGGAGCCGAAATGCAGAAACGGCGCGGGCGGCCGCGCCGCGGGCGCGAAGCGCGCCAATTCGTCGCAGAACTGCTCCCAGAACGTCCCCGCCAGGTCGTAGATGGTCCGTTCCAGGTAGACGAGCGTGTTCTCGATCTCCACGCGCGGAGTCACCGACGACTGGCGCACTTCATCGGTGAGCCAGAGCGCCTCCACCCAGGGGTCCACGGCGCGCACGGCAGCCGGTCCCAGCTCGCCGTCAAGGGTGTCCAACGTGCGCCCGATGCGCAGGATGTGGTTGATGACGCTGCGGCGCTTGGCCTCGGTGGGGTGCGCGGTCAGCACCGGCTCGATATGCACCGACGCGAGGAAACGGCTCAGCCGCGAAGGCGACACGTGGTGGCGGTTCAGCTCGTTGAACGTGTGCCGCAGCGAGATCGGCGCACCGCCGGGCTTCTGTTCGTAGTCGCGCAGGCGCCGTACCCGCTGGCGCTCTTCGCACAGGTTCACCAAGTGGAAAAACAGGCTGAACGCGTGCGCCACCGCCGATGCCTGGGCGGGCGACAGGCCGCGCAACACCGAGTCGGTCGAAGCGGGCGCCGGCAACCCGGAGCGTAGGCTCCGGGGCGCCGCATTTGGCGCGCCGGATTCCCGGATGCGCTTCGAAAGCAGCCGCAGGCTCTCGATGGCGCCGAACACTTTCTGCCCCGATTGTTCGCGCACCATCGCACCCAGACGGGTGGCCAGAAAACCGACTTCGCGCCGTAACGCTTCATCCATCGGTCGTCAGTCTATCGCGGATAAGGCTTTTTCAGGAGCAGACTAAGGTAACCGCCTGATTGCCCCCAGGAGCCACCCAGGATACTGTTGGATCAATCAGTTGATCTACTCAGGGTAGAAGTAAAAGGTTGGAAGGGGGCGCCCCGGCGGGTGCCCCTGCTGTTTTTGTAGCACAGGCATTCCTGCCTGTGCGAAACCGGGCACAGGCAGGAATGCCTGTGCCACGCGGGTCTTTTTCAGGCGACCCGCCTCAGCGGGTCTTTTTTCAGGCGACCCGCCTCAGCGGGTCTTGCCCATAGCGGTACGCGGACTCGATCGTTCCGTCGCACTTGTGAACGATGATGGTGCTTCCGCCTTGCTCCATGGCCAACTGCCTGGCGTGAGCAACCGCATTGGGCTTGTCATTGTGAAACCCGACGGGTTCGGAAGAATCTTCCCGCACTACCTTCCAGTCGTCCCCGCCCGCGTTCATGATATGAAAATAAAGGCCCATGGGTTCGTCTCCAGTTCTTTGTAGGCAATTGAAGGGCCACATTCGGGGCGGATGGGTTCGTGTTACCCCTACGTAAACTACAGATAACAAGGCCCACCGCGCCCTACTTGGGTTATGCTCTGGTCGAAATGCGGCACAAGCGAGTCTTCTGGTTCTGTTTTGTGGTGGCCGCAGCCCTCTCCGCATGGGGGCTGCCGCAGCAGGAGCTCGACTCTTACGTCGTCTCGGAAGCGATGGCGCCGATGCGGGACGGCGTTCGCCTGGCCACCGATATTTATCGTCCGGCGCGCGGCGGTATCGCGGTGGAGGGCCGCTTCCCGGTCCTGCTCTATCGCAGCCCGTACAACAAGACGGGCGGGCGAAAAGATGCGATCCATTACGCGCAGCAGGGCTACGTCGTCGTAGCGCAGGACTGCCGTGGGCGCTTTGCCTCCGAAGGCGAGTTCTATCCATTCGTGAACGAAGGCACGGACGGGTATGACGCCATTGAGTGGGCCGCTGCGCAACCCTGGTCGAACGGGAAGGTGGGAACATTCGGCGCGTCGTACCTGGCCTGGGACCAGTATCACGCGGCGATGTACAATCCACCGCACCTGGTGGCGATGTTCGCGGTGGTCGGCGGCGCAAACCTCTACCAGGAGTACGGGTATCCGGGCGGCACGCCGAACCTTGGCTGGCCGCTATGGATCCTGAACTCCGCTGTCTCCAGCCCGCCGGCAGCGCGCGACCCGGAGGCGCGCGCGCCACTCGCGCAAATATTAAAAGATACAGCTTAGTGGCTGGCGATGCACCCCCGGAAGCGGTCCGAGACGCTGCGCAGCTTTCCGGTCCACAAGAAGATCTACGATGACTTCTACGCGCACGCCGATTTCGACGGCTACTGGAAGCAAAAGGGCTTCCATACCGCCGGCTATCACCGGCAGATGAAGGATGTTCCTACGCTCTTCCTCAGCGGCTGGTACGACTATTTCGCCGAGGGCGTGCTGGAGAACTTCGCGGCGCTGGCGCGGCTGCAGAAAACGCCGCAGAAGCTGATCATGGGGCCGTGGCCGCACGGGACCGGCCGCTCCGAGTGCGGCGATGCGGCCTTTGGCGCCGCCGCCGCCGTAGACCAGCGGGCGCTGGTGCTCGACTGGTTCGACCACTGGATGAAGGGACGGCCGATGAAGCGGATCGGTCCGGAAGTGGTTCGGATTTTTCGGATGGGCGGCGGTGCCGGTGACGGCCCGCTGCCGCACGGCGGCCCGGAGCGTACGCTCCGCGTTGCCGGCGGCGAGTGGCGCACCGCGGCCGCCTGGCCACCGCCGAACACGCAGGCGGCGAAATACTACCTGCACAAGGCGAGCGGGACGGCCGCGTTGCTGACCTCGCCGCCGCGCGAAGCCGGCCCCGCTTCGAGTTACACTTTCGATCCCGACAACCCGGTGC
>JBKKAI010000119.1:0-2653 GCA_046714815.1 Terriglobia bacterium
GCCATTCGTAGCGGCCGTCTCCCGGCACGGGCAGCAGGCCGTCCCAGCCCTTGCGGAGCGGCGCGAGGCCGGCGACCTGCCAGCCGATGTTGCCGTCCACGTCGGCGTAGAGCAGGTTTTCGGAGGGGACCTTCCAGCGCTCCAGGGCCTTGCGGAACTCGCCCCAGTTGCGCGCCCGGTTGAGCGACAGGGAGCCGAGGTAGCCGGCCGTGCCCGGCTCGCTGCCCACCCAGCGCAGCGCATAGGCCAGGCGCCGCTCGCGGTCTTCGAAGATGACCGGGCCGTGGCGCGTGAACAGCAGCTCCACCGTGACCGGTTCGGGCTTCCCCTTGACGCGGAACTGCTCCTTCACCGCGCGCATCGGCTCCCAGGCGCCGCGATGGCGGTAGCGGCGCGGATTGCCCGGGTCGGTGTGCTCCACGTAGAGGTCCATCTGGTCGGCGGCGAAAATCGTGAAGCCGTAGGCGATCCGTTCGTTATGCCCGACGGCGATGCCGGGCAGCGCGGGCTCGCCCGCGCCGATCACGTTCCAGCCGGGCGCGACCAGGTGCGACGTATAGCGCAGCGAGGGCAACAGAAGCGGGCGGTGCGGATCGTTCGCCAGAATCGGGCGGCCGCTCGCCGTGCGGCTGCCGGCGATGGTCCAGTTGTTGCTGCCGATGTCGGAGTCGCGTGGCAACCCGGAGCGTTCCGTTCCGGGTTCGGGTTCGATGAGCGGCGCCGACGCGGTGCGGTGCCCGGCCAGCAGCGGACCGGCGACGGCGGTGATCGCAGCGAAATCCACGCCGGGCTCGGCGCGGATTTTTGTCGGCGGGTCGGCCCCGAAAAATTCCATGGCCCGCTCCGGCCCCATCCGGTGCACCAACTCCGCCAGCAGCACTTCGCTCGGCAGGTTGCGCGACATGATGTATCCCGCCACGCGCGTAAGGCAGACTTCCGGCGTCCACGGATCGGGACGAAAGCCCATCATGGCAAACTCCACTGGAAGCCGGCCGGCGGCCGTGGCCTGCTCGATGAACGCGTTCACGCCGGCTACGAACGAGGTGATCACCGGGCGCGCGTCGGGCGCGTACGCGGCCCACTCGGCTTCCATGTTGCCGCGGTACCGGACGCGCCGCGCGTGGATGTCCCGCGCCAGCGCCGCTTCGCCCAGCACCTCGGCCAGGCGGCCTTCGCCGGTGCGCCGCCACATTTCCATCTGCCACAGGCGGTCCTGCGCGACGACGAATCCCTGCGCGAAGAACAGGTCGGCGGCGCTTTCGGCGTAAATGTGCGGCACGCCCCAGCGGTCGCGGATCACCTCGACCGGCCGCGCCAGGCCGGCCAGCTCGATACGTCCCGAGATTTGCGCCAGCGACGGCCGGAGCGGAAGCTCCGGGTGGCCGGCCTGTCCGGCGCGAAATTTCATCCGCATCACCACCGGGGCCAGCGCCACGCCGATCAACAGGAGCGCACAGGCCGGAATGCCTGTGCCACGTAGGAGAGTTTTCAGTGTTCTTCTCTTCATATCGGGTTCACCCGTCCTCGTCCCTTGCGCGCCGGATAACCCTGAAACGGCGGCGGCAGAAAATCACGCGTCTCGTGCATCCAGTCGCTGAGCCGGTCCTTCATCTCTTCGAGGACGGAGGCGTGCTCCGGGCTGGCCGCCAGGTTGTTGAACTCGCTGGGATCCCGGTCCAGATCGTATAGCTCGAACGCGGGGCGGGTAGGCTCGAGCAGGCGCTGGTGCGCAGGACTGAGCCGGCCCGTCCGCGCCAGATCGAGGTATGACTGCCAACTGGGGGAAGCCTCCAGGTCGAAGCTCGGCCGGTAGGGAAGCTTCGGCGCGCCGTTCAGGATCAGCTTGAAACGCTCGGTGCGGATGAACCGCATCGGGTCAAAATTATCGTGCCAGTTCCGTTCGCCGAACACCTCGCGCCGCGGTGTGTACTCGCCGCCGCGCAACAGGCTGAGGAAACTGCGGCCCGCCATTTTTCCGGGCGTGGGTAGGCCGGCGGCATCGAGCCAGGTGGCCGGCAGGTCCACGTGGGAAATGAGCTCTTTCAAAACACCGCCCGGCCGGATTCTTCCCGGCCACGCCGCCAGCAGCGGCACGCGAATGCCGGAGTCGTAACAGGTTGCCTTGGCGCGCGGGAACGGCATGCCATTGTCTCCGGTGAACACCACCAGGGTGTTCTCCGACAGCCCGCGCTCGGCGAGGATCTGGAAGATGCGCCCGCACTCGGCATCCATCCGCGCGATGGCGTCCTGGTAGAGCGCCAGGTCGCCGCGCACTTCCGGCGTATCCGGGAGGAAATCCGGCACGCGAAGTTTCGCGGGATCGTGCGGCGGCGAGAAGGCGCCGGGCCGATAGGGGCGGTGCGGGTCGGTGAACCCGACGTGGAGGAAGAACGGGCGGCCGCCGGGAATCGCGTCGAAGAATTTTTCGAACGGCTCGCGGGCGGTGCCGTAGAAGTCCCAGCGCCGGTCAAACGCCGGGCCCTGGTGCACCTTGCGGAATGCGCCCACGAAGTAGCCGCGCTGCTTCAGCGGTTCGAGGAACGTGGACTCACACTCCGGCATCGGCGTATGCAGCCGCGACGTGCCGGTGGTATGTGGAAAGCAGCCGGTGAGGATGGAGGAGCGGTTGGGGCTGCACTGCGGCGACGAAACG
>JBKKAI010000120.1:0-2952 GCA_046714815.1 Terriglobia bacterium
CGCGGCCACAGCACCAATCAGGGCCCGTCAGGGCCGGCGGCCGATTCCCCGGGGGCGGAGTTGCGGGACAAACCCGAACAGACCGGCATACAATGTTCAGGCGGCAGCCGCGATTCCCGGTCTGGGGGCGCGGGCGCCTGCCGATGGAATGAATGACTTCATCGGGGGAGAGGATGCAAAAGGAGAGTTCTGACATCGGACTGATTGGGCTGGCGGTCATGGGCCAGAACCTGGTTTTGAACATGAGCGACCACGGGTATGACGTGGCCGTGTTTAACCGAACCGTCTCCAAGGTGGACGACTTTATCCGCACCGAAGCCGCCGGAAAGCGGGTGGCCGGGGCGCACTCCATCCCGGAACTGGTGCAGGCATTGAAGAAGCCCCGGCGAGTGATGCTGATGGTTAAGGCCGGCGAGACGGTGGATCAGGTGATCGAAAGCCTGCTGCCGCATCTCGAAAAGGGAGACATCATCATTGACGGCGGCAACTCGCACTATCCTGACACCAACCGCCGGACGAAGGATCTTGCGAAGAAGGGGATTCTGTTCATCGGGACCGGCGTCTCGGGAGGCGAGGAAGGAGCGCGATTTGGCCCCTCGATCATGCCGGGAGGAAATCCGGCCGCCTGGCCCCAGGTGAAGGAGATCTTTCAGGCGATCGCCGCCAAAGTGGAAGACGGCTCGCCCTGCTGCGACTGGGTGGGAGAAGACGGCGCCGGCCATTACGTCAAGATGGTCCACAACGGCATCGAGTACGGCGACATGCAGCTCATTTGCGAGGCTTACCACTTGCTGAAGGAGGGGCTCGGCCTCCATGCCGACGAACTCCACGAGGTGTTTGCGGATTGGAACCGCGGCGAGCTGGACAGCTACCTGATTGAAATTACCAGCCAGATTTTCACCAAGAAAGACGACGACGGAACGCCGCTCATTGACAAGATCCTGGACACCGCCGGCCAGAAAGGGACCGGGAAGTGGACCGGGATCAGCGCCCTGGAACTGGGCACGCCGGTGACTCTGATCGGCGAAGCCGTGTTTGCGCGCTGTCTCTCCGCATTGAAAGAAGAGCGGGTTGCCGCCTCGAAGATCCTGACCGGACCGAAACGCGCCGCGGCGCAAGACCGCAAGGCTTTCGTCGAGGATGTGCGGCAGGCCCTTTACTGCTCCAAGGTCATCTCTTATGCGCAGGGTTACATGCTGCTGCGCGAGGCGGCGAAAGAACACGCGTGGAATCTGAACCTCGGCGGGATCGCCCTGATGTGGCGCGGCGGCTGCATCATCCGCAGCCGCTTCCTGGGAAAGATCAAGGAAGCCTACGACAAGAACCCGCATCTCACGAACCTGCTGGTGGATGATTTCTTCAGCCAGTTGCTGAACGAATACCAGGCCTCCTGGCGGCGGGCCATCATCCAGGCGATCGAATATGGCGTGCCGACGCCGGCTTTTTCCACCGCGCTTTCCTTCTATGACGGATTCCGTACGGCTCGTCTGCCCGCAAACCTGCTGCAGGCCCAGCGGGACTTCTTCGGCGCGCATACCTACGAGCGCTCCGACAAACCGCGCGGTGAGTTTTTTCATACGAATTGGACCGGACGCGGCGGCAGGGTCGCTTCCGGGACATACAACGTTTAGTAGCACAGGCATTCCTGCCTGTGCGGTTTCCATCCCGGGAGATCCGAATGCAACATGGTCTGAATATTGGCCTGAATATCCGTGAGGACGGCGCGCTGGACTTTGTGGCTCTCGGCGCCCTGATCCACCGCCTGGACCCGGGGATCGTTCCCTTCCGCAAGGCGCACGAGTGCCACATCCATGTCAGCGGCGGTGAATTCAACGTCGCTGCCAACCTCGCCGACTGCTTCGGCCTGCAGACCGGCGTCGTCACGGCGATGGTCAACTATCCGATCGGCGACCTCGTCGCCGAACGGGTCAAGGCGATGGGCGTCAAGCCTTTTTACAAGCGGTTCGAGCACGACGGTGTCACCGGCCCGAATATTGCCGCTGTCTACAGCGACCGCGGCCTGGGCGTGCGCGCCCCCATGGTCTTCTACAACCGCTGTAACGAGGCCGCGGCGCGGCTGAAGCCCGGCGACTTCGACTGGAACGCGGTTTTCGCCGGCGGCGTGCGCTGGTTCCACAGCGGCGGAATCTTCGCGGCGCTCGGCGAGACGACGGCGGAGTTGATCATCGAGGGGATGCAGGCGGCCAAGGCCGCCGGCGCCGTCGTCACCTTAGACCTCAACTACCGGGAGAAGCTCTGGAAAGTTTCCGGCGGCCGCGATAGCGCGCCAGCGGTCATCGGACGCATCCTGAAGAACGTTGACGTCCTTGTCGGAAACGAAGAGGACCTGCAGAACGGGCTGGGCATCGCCGGCCCCGAGGTCGCCGCCAAATCGAAGCTCGATCCGTCCGCTTTTTTCGGGATGATTGACCGAGTCCTTCAGCAGCATCCGCAAGTTAAGGTCGTCGCAACCACCCTCCGGGAAGTGCACTCGTCGAGCCGGCACAGTTGGAGCGCGGTGGCCTGGATCAACGGCCAGACTTACGTCGCCCAGACCTGCGAGCTTGACGTGCTGGATCGCGTCGGCGGCGGGGACGGATTTGCTTCCGGACTCTTCTACGGCTTCCTCACGGGCGAACCGCCGGAGGAGGCCATGCGCTTGGGCTGGGCTCACGGCGCGCTTCTCACCACGTTCCCCGGCGACACCACGATGGCGACCGTAGACCAGGTGCGGGCCCTGGCCAGGGGCGGCTCAGCCCGCATCCAGCGCTGACCCGGCCGTGCCCCACAAGCTCAACGTCTGAAAACTCAATCAAGAAAGCGAGAGCCGAGGCTTGACCCTTGCCCTATTCAAGCGGCGGCTGAAGTTGTCGGGTTCGGCCGTTCCCCGTCGCGAACCGAAGCCGTCCGCTACACTGGACCCGTGAAACTCTGAGTGGGATCCGAGGCGAC
>JBKKAI010000121.1:0-2571 GCA_046714815.1 Terriglobia bacterium
CGCCGGAGGTGAACAGCCACTCGCCGACCTTCATGCCGGCGGGAAACAGCCCCGGGCGCGCCGGCGGCTTGCCGCCGCGGAACACCGCTTTCTTGGCGCCGCGGTCGCGCGCCGCGATGCAGGTGACTTCGACGTGGGAATCGTCCGGCAGCGCCGGTACGGCGATCGTGGTGCGTACCGGCGGGTCTTCGGTGAACAGCTTGCCGTAAACGGCGTTCATCCGGACGTAGTTCTCGAGGTCATCGAGGTACACGTGGCAGGAGGCAGCGTGCGAAAGATCCATCCGTCCCGCCTGGAGCACGGCGCGCACGTTCTCGATGGATTGGCGCACCTGGTCTTCAAAAGTCTCGGGATGGCGGCCGGTTTTCGGGTCGCGGCTGCCCTGGCCGGCGACGTACACCAGGTCGCCGGCGATGACGCCGGGGCTGTAAGGAAAGCGCGGCTGAAAGCCCTCCGGGCGGAGGATCTCTTTCTGAGGCGCGGCTTTCTGGGCCGCGGCTGGAGGCAGCCCAACCAACACCGCGAAAAAAGCTAACAGAGCCGATCGTCTGTACATTCTGGAAAACTCCCGGCAGCCGCCGAGTCGTCGAGTCGTCGAGCTGCCCTTGCCGTAACCGGCGATGATGTTATACTTGTGTTCCCCGAGCCGCCAGCCAAAAAGCGAATCACGATGAAGCGCACCACTCAAACGATCCGGTTCGGTTCAGTAGTCTGTTGGGCCCTTTTCGCCTGGACGATTGCGGGCGAGACGCAGTTGCTGCCGCGCCTGGGCGACGGCGCCTGGATGCGCTGGCAGGCAATCCTGATGGCGGGCCTGGTGCTGCACGTCTCGGGCGATCGCCTGGCCGAGTGGCGCTGCCGCTGCTGCGGGGCGCGCGAGGTGCTGTTGCGCGCGCTGGCCACCCGCTCGCACGAGCTGCTGTGCCGCCGCTGCCTGCACTGGAACCCGGCGACGGTCCCGGCCCCCGCCCCGGCGCCTCAGGCGGGCCTGATCCCCTGACGGTTCCTTCAAGCGAATGACCGTCGAATTCCGCAAGGGTGACATCACCGAGGCGGACGTGGACGCCATCGTCAATGCCGCCAATACCGGCTTGCAGTTGGGCGCCGGGGTGGCCGGCGCGATCCGCCGCACGGGCGGCCCGTCCATCCAGCGGGAGTGCGATGCCATCGGCCCGATCCCGCTGGGAGACGCCGCGGTCACCGGCGGCGGCAACCTCCGCGCGCGCTACGTGATCCATGCGGCGGGGATGCACTTGGGCGGCGGCGTGTCGGATGAATCCTGCGGGGCGGCCACCACCAACTCGCTGCGCCGCGCCGAAGAAAAGAAGCTGGCCACGGTCGCCTTGCCGGCGATCGGCGCCGGCGTCGGCGGCCTCGCAATGGGACGCTGCGCGCTCATCATGCTCGGTGTCGTGCGCGGCCACCTGCCCGGCTCGCTCAAGCGCGTGGTGTTTGTCCTTTACGACGACGCCGCCCTCGCGACTTTTGAGACAACGTGGAAACAAATGAACGCTTAGCCCGCGTGCTCGAAGAGCTGGCCAGGTACGAGCACCCGCTGTTTGATTTCGGCGCGCGCGCCAAGGGCGACGCCGTTGAAGTCTTCATTGAGTTCAAGGAACGCTCGCTCGGCGTGCACACCTACCTGTTCGAGTTCCACCCCCGCGACATTGATCACCACCAGTTCACCTGGACCTTCCAGCGCCAGCTCTACGACTGCCTGCACGACTACATCATCGAAATGTTCACTCGCAACCCCCAGTTCCAGGAGTAGCCGTGGAGTCAGGAAGGGCGGCAAGTTTGCGGCAAGCTTGCTTCAACGAAATACGGCTAGCGACCGAATTGCCGCATAGTCGGCATAGAATGACCCGGAGTGGCCCGAGCTGCAATGGACGTGAACGCTCAAAGCGAACGGAGCGGAGGACTGGGGCGCGGATGGTACATCGCTCTGTTTGTTTTTTCCGCCGCCATCGGGCTGGCCATCCTGGCGCGCTACCCGGTGATCTACGGCGGCGACCCCATCCTGCGCGTCACCAACTGGGAGCGATTGCGGCTGGCTTACCAATTGCCAATGATCCAGGTGGTGGTGCACGTCGCCACGAGAATCCATCCCGATCCGGCATTTCTGCGGTTGGTGCTGATCGCTATCGCCGCGCTGGGCGCCTGCGGAATGGCGCGGCTGGCCGACGTCGCCTTTGACGAAAGGACCGGCATCTACGCCGGGCTGTTTTTCGCTTCCAATCACTTTCTGATCTACCTGGGGAATTCGCCCTACCAGGAGATACTGGAGCTGGCGCTGCTGCTCTGGGGCCTGGCACTGATCTTCGGAAGCGGCCACCCGGCGCGCGCGCTCGGCTACACACTGCTGGCGCTGGCCTGCCTTACCCGTTACGAGGCGTGGTTCGTCGCCGCGGCCGCGGCCCTGGTGTCTTCGAAGCCGCGCTTCACGGGTAACGGGGAGCATCGCCGCGGCTTCGTGGCGGCGGCGCGCATCGCGCTGCCCTTCGCCGCAGGGCCACTGGCCTGGGTGCTGATCAACGGCGGGGGGGGGGGGGGCCGGGGCCCCCCGGGGGG
>JBKKAI010000122.1:0-9770 GCA_046714815.1 Terriglobia bacterium
GGCGCAGACGCTCCTGGTTCTTGCCCGACACCGAGACCAGCGCCTCCAGCAGCTCGTGCATCGAGTACTCGCGCTGCATCACGCGGGCCGAGCTGATGTAGCCGGCCTCGTCGGAAACGAGCTTCACCCTGACACGCTCGGGCAGAGCCATGAGAACAGATTACATCCGCGAGGTTACATCTCCAGCGTCTTTTGGGAAACGACGTGGGGCAGGAGCTGCTTTTTCTCGAACCAGGTGGGCTTGAGCGCCTTGCGGCTCAGCAGCTTTTCAGCCTGGTCGGCAAAGTGCGGGGAAGCCGGATCGTCGCTGTTGCCCCACGGGAGAGCGGAATAGGATTCCACGCCGCTTTTCTTGAAGATCACCAGGGTGGGCATGGACTGGCCGTTGGTGGCAGGGCGCTCGCCGGCGGCATTGGCCGGGCCGAAACCAAGCGCGCGCAGAGTCATCACGCCGCCGGCGCCGCCGCCGGCCGCCGGGTAGGTGTGCTGGCCGCGAACCACGCGGCGTGTCTTGCCCCAGGGAACTTCGATCGAGCCGTGCTCTTTCTTCAGCTCCTCGGCGGCGCGGCGCAGCGCTTCGATCAGCAGCTTCTGCTTCTGCGCCGAGAGCGTGTCGCCTTTGCGGATGATGGCGCGGTCCTGTGATTCCAGCCCCAGCCGGCCGGCCTGGATGGACCACGCGTCAAACAAGGTGGCCGCCACGCTGTTGGCTTCCAGCCGGCCGTCCCAGGCCAGCAGGATTTGCAGCGGCCCGCGGATCTCTTCGAGCAGCGCCGAACCGCCGTTCCCCTCGGCAACACTCTCGACAGCCCCGGCCAGCGCCGCCTGGTACTGGACCGCGCCGTCCACCACGGTGTCGAGCGCCAGGGCCATCGCGTCGGCGACGGTCATGCGCCGGTTGGCCTCCAGCACTTCGCGCGAACGCTCGGCACGGGGGTTATAGCGGTGCGGCGTGTCGTTGTAAATATACGCGGGATAATCCGACGGCTTCCAGGGCGGATTGGCCATCAGCGTCATGGGATCGGCGTTGCAGTTCTGAATGTACCCGTCGGCCGGGTTTGCCACCTGCAGCAGGTCCTTCAGCGGGTGAATGCCGCGCCACTCGGTGGCGGAGGTATTGCCGGGAACCGGCTTGGACCAGTCGAACCCCGCCGGACGGATAGGGACGCGGCCCGAGCGCGCGTAATAAATATCGCCGTGCACGTCGGCGTACATGATGTTTTGCGGCATCCACTGGTTCATTCCCAGCGCGGCCTTGAACTCTTCCAGGTTGCGCGCCTTCGCCTGGCGGTACCGCGACGTTGTCAACTGAACCTGGTCGAGATACGGCGTCTTGACGGCCCAGGCGCGATTGCCCTCCTGCAGGACGATCGGGCCATGATGGGTATGGCGCAGCTCCTTTTCTTCCACACGTACGCCGGCGGCAGTCTTGACGTTAATGCGGATTTTCTCCAGGCGCACATCGCGCCATTGGCCGTCGTACCTGTACTGCAGCGGGTTGGCCGGATTCAGCTCCTCTTCATAGATATCGGTGGTGTCCGGGCCCCCGGTGGTGGCCGCCCATCCCAGGTAGCGGTTGTGGCCGAGCCCGATCAGCGGCATGCCGGCGATCGAGGCGCCGGAAATGTGCAGGTCGCCGCCGTGCATCCGGATTTCATGGAAGCGGATGACACCGCCGAAGCTGACGTGCGGATCAATCATGAGCATCGCCGCGCCGGAGGCGGTGCGCGCGGACGAAATGGCCCACTGGTTCGACGAGCGCGGCGAAACTGCCTGAATCCGAGCGGCTGCAGGCCTCCCCGACGGAGCGCTGCGCCGGCCCAACTCGCGGTTGGCCTCGCCCATCGGCCAGCCGAAGATCACGTAGCGGGAAAGCGCCACCGGCAGCCAGGGCTCCAGCTTCGGCGCCCATTCCGGCACTCTCGCCGGGTTCTCTTTCATGTAGCGCTCGAGGCCCGCGATGTAGGCTGCCATGATCGCGCGCACTTCGGCCGGCTCGTCCTGGAAGCGGGTGCGGGCCATGTGCTCGTGCTGCACCCGCCGCTGCTCAAAATCGTGCTGGATATATTTTTCGCCGAAGGCTTCCGCCATGCGCCCGGTGGCCTCGCGGTAATTTCGCAGGATCGCTTCCAGGCGGTCTTCGGCGGCCGCATACCCCTGGCCGTAGGCCGCGCCGCGCTCCGTTTCGGCATAGATATGAGGGGTGCCCCAGGTATCGCGATAAATGGTGATTTTTTCCGCCGCCACAGCCGGTGGCACAAGCGCCAGGAACAGCAGCACGAATCGGAAAGGCATATGCCGCCGAATGTAGCACAACCATCCCGCGCGTGAAACCCCGGCACGAGCAGCGCCGGTGCGCTACAATGGCGCGCGGCACATATTCCGCCTTATGCCCGCAGCGAACGCATTCTTCCGGATCACCGTTTTTCTTCTGCTGGTGGCCACGGCGCTCGGGGCCGCCTGGCTGCTGGGCGCCAGCGCCTATGGCGAGCAGATCAATCATTACGCCACCGACTGGATGTTTCGCCTCCGCGGCCCCGAGAAACCGTCCGAAGCAATTGTCATCGTCGCCATTGACGATGAAAGCGTCGCCAAGTACAACTGGCCGCTGGACCGCGCGCTGCTGGCCTCGGCGCTGAACCGCATCTGCGCCGCGCGGCCCAGCGTGGTGGCGATTGACCTGCTGTTCGCCGAGACCACCAACCCGGACTCCGACCAGGCGCTCGCCGGGGCGTTGCGGGGATGCCCGCAAACGGTACTGGCCGCGCGGCTGGCGAGCGAGAATATTTCCACACTGGAAGCCGGCGGCTGGGCCGAGCCGATGCCCGATTTCGCCACGCCCGCCGCCGGCATCGCGCATGCCCACGCCGATCCGGACAAGGACGGGATTTCCCGCCGCATCCTGCTGTCCAAGGCGGCGGCCGGCAAGCGCCGCTGGGCGCTGGCGCTCGAAGCGTTCCGCGTCCATTCCCGGCATGCCGGCCCGATGGTGGAAGACGACGAAACCGTGGCGGTGGACGGCCGGCTTCTCCCCAGCCCGCGCGACCGCGCCGCGTCGGAGGGCGCCGGCGCGGCGGAAGGCAGCCGCAGCCAGCGCATTCTTTACATTAATTACGCGGGAGGCGAAGGCGCTTTTCCCCGCTATCCTCTCGCTCAGATCATGCAGTCCGACCGGCCGGAAAACTTCGCCGGCCGCGCGGTGCTGATCGGCGTGACAGCGCACGGGCTGGGCGTCACCGACAGCAAGTTCACTCCCTTCTCCACCTCCGGCACGGACATGCCCGGCGTGGAGATCCATGCCAATGTTCTGCACACCATCATGTCCGGGCGCTTCCTGACGCCGCTGCGCGAATCGGCGGAACTCGGCTGGATGGCGGCGATCGGCGCGGCAGTGGGCGTGGCGCTGGCGGCGCTGCGCGGAGCGCCGCTGCTGGTGGCGTTGGCGGTGGTGGGCGCGGCCGTGCACGCCGCGCCTTACCTGCTGTTCACCCGCTGGTTGACGGTTGCTCCGGCATTCTCGTTTTCGATGGCTTTCTGGCTGCCGCTGGTGGCCGGCGGCCTTTTCCAGTACATCGCCGTGGGGCGTCATTACGTCGCGGCCGACGCCAGCAGCCGCCGCATGCGCAGCCGCCTGGAAATGGTTTCCCATGAGATGCGCTCGCCGCTCTCCGCCATCCAGGGATCGAGCGAAGTGATGAGCCGTTATCCCCTGGACGAAGACCGGCGCAGGCAACTCGCCGAGCTGATCAACCGCGAATCGCAGCGCCTGGCCTCGATGATCGAGCGCTTCCTTGAGGTCGAGCGCCTCGAGGAGGGCGAGATAAAGCTGCGGCGCGACCGGGTCCCGCTGCAGCCGCTGGTGGAACGCACGGTCGAGCGGATTCAGCCGCTGGTACGGCGCAAGAACATTCAGATCAGGACCACCGTCAGCGCGCAGCCCGCCGCCGCGGGCGATCCCGAGCTGCTGGAATTCGCTTTTTACAACCTGGTGAGCAATGCCATCAAGTATTCGCCCGAAAGCAGTACGGTGGATGTTGCCATTCGCTCGAACAGCGCTCTCGGGATGGCCTTTCTTGATGTCACCGACCAGGGGCCGGGCATCCCCGCCGGAGAGCAGTCGCGCATCTTCGAACGCTTTTACCGCAGCGACGACGCCAAGCTCTCCGGACAGGCCGGCCTCGGCCTGGGCCTGGCGATCGTGCGCGAGATCGCGCGCCATCACGGCGGATCGGTGATCGTGGAGAGCGCCCCGGGCCGCGGCTCGAAATTCTCGCTGGCGCTGCCCCTGAGCGACTCGGCATGAGTGTTCCCCGGCGCGTTCTGGTGGTCGAGGATGACCCTGCCGTCGCCCTGACGGTGCTGGCGGCGCTCGAAGCCGAGGGTTTCGAAGTGACCGAGGCCGGCTCGGCGGAGCGGGCTATGGACCTGCTGGCCGCCGCCGATTTCCCGGTGGTGCTCACCGACATTTACCTCGACCGCCAGACCGGGATCGACGTGCTGCATCGCGCCCGCGCGCTCAATCCTGACGGCGCCGTTATCCTGATGACCGGCAAAGGGTCGCTCGACACGGTCATCGAGGCCACCCGCGGCGGCGCGTTCGACTATCTTTCCAAGCCCTTCTCGGTGGACCGGCTAATGGAAGCGGTGCGGGGCGCGCACCGCGCCGCCGCCGAAGCCGCGGCCCGAAGCGGCGCGCCGGAGGGCCCGTCTGCCGCGGCCGCCGCCGGCGACGAAGAGGCCCGTGGGCCGATGGTGGGCAACTCCTCCCCGATGGTGGAGGTGTATAAGTTCATCTCGCGGGTCGCGCCCACCGATACCACGGTGTTGCTCCGCGGCGAAACCGGTACCGGCAAGGAGCTGGTGGCGCGCTCGATTCATGAGCATGGGCCGCGCGGGCAGGGGCGTCTGGTGGTGGTGGATTGCGCCGCTCTGCCGCCCACGTTGCTTGAGAGCGAGCTGTTCGGCGCCGTGCGCGGCGCTTATACCGGGGCCGACCGCGACCGGCCCGGCCTGCTCGAGGCCGCCGCCGGCGGAACCGCCTTTCTCGACGAAATCGGGGAAATCGAGCCGGCGTTTCAGCTCCGCCTTCTTCGTTTCCTCCAGGAAAAGGAAATCCGCGCCGTCGGCTCGACCACCAGCCGCAAGGTGGATGTGCGCGTCATCGCCGCCACTAATAAAGACCTGCGGCCGCTGGTCGCCTCCGGCCGGTTTCGCGAAGACCTTTGGTATCGCCTCAGCGTCGCGATGATCGAGCTTCCGCCGCTCCGCGAAAGGCGCGGCGACATCCCGGCGCTGGTGGATCGTTTTCTCCGCGAGTTCGTGACGGCGCACGGCCGCCAGGTGCGCCTGGACGCCGCGGCCCTGCGGCTGCTGGCAGACTACGACTGGCCGGGCAATGTGCGCCAGTTGCGTCACGTCCTGGAGCGGATGGTGATCCTCACGCCGGGCTCCGTAGTGGAGGCGGCCGCCACTGGTGCGGCCCTCGAGGCCTACACCGTTCCCCACACCGCGGCCTCCGCGAGCCCGGCAGGTTTCCCGCCGGGCGTTGCGGCCCCTGCCAACCTCGACGCGCTCGAGGAAAGCCATATCCGGAAAGTGCTCGACGCCACCGGCGGCAACAAGAGCCGGGCCGCCGCCATCCTCGGCATCGAGCGCAAGACCCTGTATCGGAAGCTGGAAAAAATGCGCCAGCCGCGCTGACTCACCAACTGAGTCAGCCCGACCCGGACTGGGGCATTTTGCCCCAGGCGTGACATGCGAGCCGGCCTTTATCTCCTTCATGTTCAATAGAATAGTTTGGCATCCGGGTTGCTTTTCCTGAAAGTGGTTCAGACGTTTCCCTCTTCAACCTGCCTCTCTGTTGCGTCGGCGGGAACGAACGATGCTGGCGCGGCTCGGCGGAACTGACGGCGCAACAGAGAGGCGCTTTTTTTAGAATTAACGTATACTGTCATTACAGACTTCATTTCTTCCCGAACCGAACAGAGTCCAGGCGTATGGTTGCTTTACTCCTCGTCGTTCTTTGTCTGGCGACTTCCGCTCTCGCCCAGGGACCGGCGCCTCTTTCTCCGCCCGGCCAGTGGTTCATTACCCAGCGCAGCTATCCCAGCGGCGCCATTCCCGAAGGCGCCGTCGAGCGGGCGCTGAAGCAACGGCAGCGTCTGGAGCGGCGCGGCTTGAGCCCAATGGCCGTCCAGGAGGCATTCGCCGGCGTCAACTGGGGTTTGATCGGCCCGGGCAATGTAGTTTCCCCTGAAGGCTCGGCCAGCGGACGTGTCACGGCCATCGTCACCGATTCCCGCAACCCGGAATCGGTGTACATCGGCGCGGCGGGAGGCGGTGTGTGGCGCTCGGCCGACGGCGGTTCCACCTGGCAATCGCTCGGCGACAACCTGCTGAGCCTGGTCAGCGGCTCGCTGGCGCTCGATGAGCGCCTCGGCGTTCTGTACTACGGCACCGGAGACCACGGGGCCGGCACTTACGGGGCCGGGGTGTTGCGCTCTCATGATGGAGGCGTCACCTGGATCAGCTCCAATGGCTGGGACGCCGAGCGGAACAAGCCACAGTTCACCGTGGGAACCACGCCGCGCATCCTGATTCATCCCAACGACCCGCGGACGATCTATGCGGCGCGCAACTCGGGCCTGTGGCGCTCGAGCGACGGCGGGGATAATTGGTTCCGGCTGGTGGCCGGCGTGGCGAGCGACGTAGCGCTGGACCCGCGCGACCCCAACCGCATGTTTGTCGGGTTGGGACGCAACTCGGGAAGCGTGGAAAACGGCGTTTACCGCTCGCTCGACGGCGGCAACAACTGGGGCCGCGCGCCGGGCTTGCCCTTCGGCGCCGAGGTCGGCCGCATCAGCCTGGCCGTGGCGCCCAATAACGGCAGCGTGGCCTACGCCGTTCTGGTGCGCGCCTCCAATGAGCAGTTGCATGGCGTTTACCGCACCTCCAACGGGGGCGCCTCCTGGGCGCCCGTCCCCGCGCCCGCATCGCTGTTCGATTCGGGCGGCCGCGGCCACGGCTATTTCGACAACTTTGTGGCCGTGGACCCGCGCGACCCCAACATCGTGTACCTCGGCGGCGTCGAGCTCTGGAAAAGCGGCGACGGCGGCGCAACATGGAACGTGCTGAGCCTGGCCGGCGGCGGCCGCGTGATCCATGAGGACCAGTTCTCCATTGCCTTCAAGCCCGGTGATCCGGAAACGATATTTGTCGGGAACGACGGCGGCATTTACAAGAGCACCGATGGCGGATCAACCTGGGCCAACCTCAACAGCGCGCTGCCCATCACCCAGATGAACACGCTGGCGCTGCACCCCCAGAACCCCCAGGTGATGCTGTCGGGGACCCAGGACCAGGGCCTGATCCGATTCAACGGCAGCCAGACCTGGGAGCAGTTGTTTCGCGGCGATGCCGGCGCGGTCCACTACGACCCGGCCAACCCGGGTATCATTCTTTTCGCCAAGCAGCGCATCCGGCCGCTGAGATCGCTCAACGGCGGCAGCTCCTTCGCGGAGATCGCGCGCGGGATTGACCAGAGCGACCGGGTCGCGTTTTATCCGCCGCTGACCCCTTCGCCGGCGGACTCTGCGGTGATCTACTTCGGAACGCACCGCGTCTGGAATTCCACCGATGGCGGCGGCTCGTGGCGTCTCCTCAGCGGCGACCTCACCAGCGGCGGCTCAGCGGTCCTGACCGCACTGGCCGTTTCGCCGATTAATCCGCAACTGGTGTTCGTGGGGACCAGTGACGGGCGCGTTCACACTGCTGCCGGTCCGGGCATCTGGCGCGCCGGCTCCGGGCTGCCCGACCGATGGGTCACTGCCATCCTGCCCGATCCACGGAACGCCCTGGTGGCTTACCTGACGGTCTCCGGTTTCGGCAGCGGACACTTGTTCAGAACCCGCGATGGCGGCTTCACCTGGAACGACATCAGCGGCAATCTTCCCGACTCGCCGGCCAATTCCGTGGTGATTGACCCCCGCGGCCCCGTTTACGTGGCCACCGATGTCGGCGTTTTCCGCACCGAAGATGAGACAACCTGGACCTCGTTCAACATCGGGTTGCCCCACGCCTTTGTGACGGCGCTGGCCCTCGATTCCCGGGCGGGAGTGTTGACGGCCGCCACCTACGGACGCAGCGCGTGGCAGATCAACCTGCGCGCGCCGCAGAGCGGCCCCAACGTGCTGGCGAACGGCGTTGTAAACGCCGCCAATTACCAGCCGCTGGTGGCGCCGGGTTCGTTGGCCACGTTGTTTGGAACGCGGCTGGCTTCGGCCGCGGCATCGAGCACGGCCCGGCCGCTGCCGACCACGCTCGGCGGTGTCACGGTGAGCGTGAACGGCCAGGCGGCGCCGCTGTTCTTCGTCTCGCCGAACCAGGTGAACTTCCAGTTCCCGTTCGAGGTTTCCGGGTTGCAGGCGACAGTTGTCGTCACGACGCCGGAGGGCTCGGCCGCCTCGCTCGTGACCGTGCTGCCGACCGCGCCCGGGCTCTTCGCGGGAACGGTGACGCACGGCGCGACCGGCGCGCTGGTGGACGCCAACAACCCGGCGACGGCGGGCGAAACACTGGTGGTTTTTGCCACCGGTTTGGGCCTCACCAACCCTCCGGTCGCGAGCGGCGCGCCGTCGCCTTCGAGCCCGGCGGCGACTACGGTGCATGGCATCACCGCCAGCTTCTTCGGGCGGCCCGGCGCGGTTCAGTTCGCTGGCCTGGCCCCCGGGTTCACCGGTCTTTACCAGGTGAACGTCCGGGTTCCGGAAGGAGTCGCCGCCAGCGTCCCGTTCACGATCAGCGCCGGCGGCAGGGTGAGCAACCCTATTGTTGTTCCCGTTCGATAAACGGAGCGACGCGGGGGAGTTATTGCGAGAGGTGGGGGCGCTCTGATAGAGTGCGCCTACGACTTTATGAAAAAGCAAGTCGGGGGGACTTGTCGGGTCGCGCTGTGCATGGTCGCCGCGTTCTGGGCGGCCGGCGTGGCGCAGGCCGCCGATCACGGCGCGGCGCGCGTGATCAGCGTCAGCGGACGGGTGTCGCTCGAGCGCACGCGGGACCTGTGGGCGGTTTCGCTCCACGACCAGGTGCAGCCCGGCGAAGTGATTCTATCCGGACCCGGCGGCTACGCGCTGCTCCAACTCGAAGACGGCAGCAGGTTCGAGGTTTTCGCCGATTCGCGCGTGGTTTTCCGCGCCAACCGCGGCGATTGGCGCGACGTACTCGATATATTCTTCGGCAAGGTAAAGATTCAGATCCAGAAACTCGGCGGGCGCCCCAACCCCTACCGTGTCAACTCCGCGACCGCGCTGATCGCCGTACGCGGGACAACCTTTGAGGTCAACGTTGACCGCGGCGACACTACTATCATCTCGGTCGAAGAGGGGTTGGTGGCGGTTTCCCACAAGCTGCTGCCCGGCGGAAAAGAAGTCCTGGTGAAGACCGGTGAGGTGCTGGTGGTGCATCCGGCCGAGCCTCTGACGCCGCCGGCGGGGGTGAGCAAGGCGCGAATTGCCGTGCGGATTCTCAGCGTGGCGCTCGATCGCGCTTTGCAGACTGCGCGCATCGGCGGTGGCCGGCGGGCTCCGGTCCCGGGAGTGCCCGGCGCTCCGGGTGGAAGCGCCGGTGGCGGCGGCGACATGGGACAAGCGCCTCCACCGCCCCCAGACGTCGCCGATGGCGATAGCGGTCCCGGCGCAAGCAACCCGCCACCCTCTTCCGGTGGCGGCAATACCCCGCCGCCCCCTCCTTCCTCCAGCCCGCCCCGGCCC